>CAYSDT010000361.1:0-1185 GCA_964429835.1 uncultured Ardenticatenaceae bacterium
AAGGAGGCCGTTATGACATCTCCCAACACACAACTGGACAGCGCACGATTGGCGCGGCTCGTTGAAATTAGCCGCGTCTTGAATTCGGCCACCGATCTGGAACAATTGCTCGACTACATCATCAAAGAAGCGGCCGCGCTCACCCATAGCGAGGCAACCTCTATTTTGTTGCTTGACCCCCACAGCAAGGAACTTTATTTTGTTGCTGCTTCAAATGATGTGCCAGACAGTATGCGAAATACGCCCGTTCCCACCGAAGGCAGCATTGCTGGCGCAATTTTGGCTGAAAATAAAGCCCTCTACATCCCTGATGTCACCGCTGATCCGCGCTGGAATCAAAACGTAGATGAGGCGATTGATTTTCAGACGAAGGCCATTCTCGGCGTGCCAATGCGGGATGTGCAACATCAACCCGTCGGCGTTTTGGAAGCGATCAACAAGTTGGATGGCTCGACGTTCAGCCGCCAAGATGTGGAAACATTGTCTACATTGGCTGATTTGGCTGGTGTGGCGGTGGAAAAGGCGCGGCTTATTGAGGAGTTGCGTCACGCCAATGCAGAATTGAGCGAGCTCGATCAGATCAAGAGTAGCTTTATCGCCATCGCTTCCCACGAATTGCGAACGCCGTTGTCCTACATCATGGGATACAGTTCTGTTTTGCAGGAAGAGGCCACACCAGATACCGCTTTTCAAATAGACGGCATCATTGCGGGTGCTGAACGACTCCATCGCCTCATTCAGCAGATGCTCAACTTCCAATACACCACTGGCGGCAAAGAATCGCTCACGTTGGATCATATTGCGCTGGCTGAATTTGTGCAGGATCAGGTGCAAGGGCGACGGGGTGATGCGGTCAAAAAGAAGATTACCATCAATTTGCACATGGCGGCTGATCCGCTGTATGTAATGATTGATCAAAAATTGATGGGAGTCGCATTGACGAATGTACTGGATAACGCCATCGCTTTCACTCCCGCTGGCGGGCAGATTGATGTGCATGTTGCCGAGCGCAACCATGAGGCGTGGATTTGGATTGCGGACACAGGCGAGGGGATTCCCAGCGACCAGCTTGAGCGTATTTTCAAACATTTCCATCAGGTAGAAGACCATATGCGCCGCAAACATGAAGGAATGGGGCTGGGATTGGCGATTAGCCGCGAGTTGATTGAACTGCATAACGGCCGT
>CAYSDT010000361.1:1285-3725 GCA_964429835.1 uncultured Ardenticatenaceae bacterium
GGCAAAACGACATTGGCGCGGCAGTTGGCGGAGCGATTGGGTTGCCAGCATGTGGAACTGGACGCGCTCAATTGGGAAGCTGATTGGGAGATGGCTCCAACGGCCGTTTTTCAGCAGCGCGTCACCGATGCACTGCAAGGTGATTCTTGGACAGTTGACGGCAATTACAGCCGCGTGCGCGAACTGATTTGGTCGAAAGCAGATACAGTTGTTTGGCTCGATTACAGTCTACCGCGCATTTATTGGCAGCTAACCCAGCGCACCATCCGCCGTGTGGTATCACGCGAAAAGTTGTGGGGGACGAATCGGGAGCAGTGGGGAATCGTTTTTAGCCGTGATTCGATCTTTTTATGGGTGTGGAATACATACGGCCGTCGGCGACGTGAGTATCCTGTTTTGTTAGCGGAGGAGGGGAATGGGCATTTAACGGCCGTTATTCTCAAATCTCCCCGTCAAACCCAGAAATGGCTGGCTTCCATAAACTGACATCAATCTGCTATACTTAACACATATGTTTGCAACGACAACCGTACACGCAAGCAATAGGATGTTCTAAAATGTCTACACCATATAAATTATCACCCCAACAAATTGCTGTTTATCGCACGACAGCACAAACACGACATCAGCAGGCAGAGCCAGAGATGTTTCATCGTCAAAAAGAGGCGTGGCAAGCGGCACAACGAGCGGCGCGACTGTTAAAAGAGCAATTTAATGCGTCGCGGGTTGTTGTATTTGGTTCGTTGGCGCGAAAAACAGGGTTCACTCGTTGGTCAGATGTTGATATTGCCGCTTGGGGAATCGCGCCTGACGATACATTTCGTGCAATAGGTGCGATTATGGATTTAGATACAGAGACACCTGTAAATCTGGTGGATGTGAACACGACACATGCCGCGCTTTTAACCGCAATTCAACAAGATGGCGTTGAGATATGATCATTGCCTATTTGACATTGGCCGCCCGTATTGATCAAGAACTGGATGATCTGGAACGAGTTGTCGCTCGTGCAGAGCGTGGTATTGAAGCGGCACGGCAACGGCCAGAAGATCAAGATTTATATATTGATTCTGTCGCTTTGAATATGCACGATTTCTATGCGGGGATGGAGCGCATTTTCCAGCAGATTGGCTCAACGGTAGATAATAAAATTCCTAACGGGCGTGGTTGGCATCGAAAATTGTTACAGCAGATGACGGTAGATTTTCCAGAGTTGCGCCCACCTGTGTTATCTGCACAAGCAGCACAATCAGTAGATGAATACCTGCGATTTAGACATGTTGTACGAAATATCTATGCGTTCAAATTTGATCCAGATCGTATCGCACGTTTGGTTGGGGAAATGCGACCATCTTTTGAGAATGTACGGGCTGAACTACTACTGTTTACTGACTTTTTAGAGCAGGTGGGTGGGGATTGAACTAAATGATTTGCGTCTCATGCGACGCAGAGCGTCGAAAGAGGGCATTCCACGCAGAGTGTGGAGCGAGATAGTTGTAGGGGCGACCTGTTGGGTCGCCCTTTTTGTTAATTACCCATCACTTCCTTCCGCAGTCGGAGTAACCTCTGGCGTTGCAATTGCATCCCCCCCAGCTTCCGCCGTCGCCTCCGCTTCGGCCGCCTCCGCTTCTATTTCCGCCGCCACACGCAACGCCCGCACCTGCGGGGCTTCCAAATTCGGATCATCAAAATTGAAATAGTTATACGTCAGCCGTGAAATTTCGCGCATGACGGGGAAGCTCTCTTCCGATGAAAGCCAATCCGTTTCCGGCCGTGACAAGTACACATAGATGGCATAATCGCCGCCGGGCGAGTAGACGATGCCAGCATCACCATGATCCGTCAACCCCCAGCCGTGTTTGTGCGAGACGGGAACTTCTTCTGGCACACCAAAGCGCAAAATGTTGCCTTCCGTGTTCAACACCAAAATATCAACGATAAATTGGCACTCATCGGCCGTGATTTCGTCGGGATAGACGGCGAGCAAGCCGCCCGTGCCTTCGGCGCAGTAGTAGAGCATGGAGAGCATCGTCGCCATCTCTTCGGCGGTGGTTTGGCGGGCGGGGTCGGGCAGCACATTTTGGCCGTCGCCGCTGTTGGCGGGGGTAATTTTGGTCTGCGGCCGATAATCGGGCGGGTATGCGTCGTAAGGCACGACCATGAAGGTGTTGACGAGGCCAAGATTTTCCATTGATTCGGTGAGAATATCCGCGCCGCGATAGGTGTTGTTTTCACCCGCGATGACGTGGAGCAGTTGGTTTGCGTCGTAGTTGCTGGAATGAACGGCCGTTTCGTAAAACAACTCATAATAATAGCTACCCTCTTCGGGAACGCCGTCGATGTAGCGGAACGCCTCCACGAAAATCGGGATTTTCAAGATACTCATCCCCGACAAGGCCACATCGCCGTTGATGCTGACCTCTTCGCCCGTTTCCAGATC
>CAYSDT010000362.1:0-3701 GCA_964429835.1 uncultured Ardenticatenaceae bacterium
CTTTTAACGCGCTTTCAGCGCGTTTTTTGTGTCAGGCATCGGTTTTAACCAATGTCACAAAAACAAACCGTCTTGCCCCAAACTGAAATACACCCATCACCCCGTATGATTCGCCCACGAAAAAACAGCAAGGTATACTTCCCGCCATTAAGGAGAATTTATGATTAATTTTGAAAATTTTGATCTTGACACCATTGTAGCACGCATGATCGTGCTGCTTATCGCTTTCACAATACATGAATTGGCTCACGCAATAACGGCCGATTATTTAGGCGATCCCACACCGCGAAGCCAGGGGCGCATCACCCTGAACCCGCTCAAACACCTCGACCCATTCGGCACAATCATGCTGCTGATTTCAGGCTTCGGCTGGGCGAAACCCGTGATGGTCAACCCGTACAATTTACGCGGCAACTATCGCACATCAATGGCGATTGTCGCCATAATGGGCCCAATCTCCAACTTGGTGATGGCAATTCTGGGCGCAATTCCCCTGCGATTGACGGAATTCATGCCCATCACATTTCTGCTCAGCCCCACATGGGACAAACTTTCATTTTTGCTCATCCAATTCGTCTGGATCAACCTGATTTTGATGTTTTTCAACCTCATCCCCATCCCACCACTAGATGGGTACAAAGTTTTGCAAGGCGCATTGCCGCCAGAGATGGGCGAACAATTACGGCCGTTAGAACGGTACGGTTTCATGATTTTGATGTTTGCCATCTTCATCTTGCCCCGAATGGGCATTGATATTTTAGGGATATTCGTGATGACCCCAGCAGGAATCCTGTTGGAAGCGTTCACGGGGCTAAACTTCGGCTTCTGACGTGGGGATTTTTTATCGCGCACAACAATTTTGGCAAGCGATCCGTATTAAAGAACTGCCACAAACGGCCGTTTCCGACATAAACACACAGTTGACACCAGCAGAACAGGCCATTTTTTACAAACTGCCCATCAGCGACCAATGGCACAGCTACAAAGTTCTGCAAACTTTACAATCAGCGGGGGCGATGGATTCAGCTTTACAAACGGCCGCTTTGCTGCACGATGTCGGCAAGGCACAATCCCCCCTTTCGGTCTGGGATCGGTCGTTTATTGTCGTAATGAAGCGGTTGTTGCCTGAGAAAACGGCCGTTTGGGGTGAAGGGGAAGCGATGGGATGGAAACGGCCGTTTGTCGTCCGCGAAAACCATCCCGCATGGGGAGCGAAGATGGCAACCACCGCCAACAGCAATCCCGCCGCCATTGATTTAATCGCCCGTCACCAATCCCCCCCCGCCGCAAATGACGAGCAACTGCGTCTGCTGCAATGGGCGGATGACCAAAATTAACCCGTAGGGGCGTTTCGCGAAACGCCCCTACATAATGAAGAACAGGAAACTATTATGCACGCACAAACAGTAGGAATTATCGGCTTAAAACGGATGGGCGCGTCCATCGGGTTGGCGTTGAAAGCGTCACCGCTGGAACTAAACGTCGTCGGCTACGACCCGTATTCAGGGCAAGCCCGCAAAGCCAAAGACAAATACAAAGCGATTGACGATGGCAAATGGAGCGTCGGCAAAATGGCCGACAGTGCTGACATTCTCATCCTCACGGGCGAATCCGTCGATCAAGAGCAGACGCTGGAAACGATTGGCGGCCGTATTCAAGATCATACACTGGTCATCGACCTGACAGGTCAAAAAGGGGATGGGCAAGCGTGGGCAAAAGCGTATTTTGAACAGGGATATTACATCGGCGGCCACATCGTCTTGTCTGCTGACAAACTGACCGACACCCGCTCTGGCATTGAGGCCGCACAAGCCGACCTCTTCCACAACAGCATTTTCTGCCTCTCCGCTGCCGCTGATTTAGACCCGCAAGCGATAGAAACGGCCGTTGCTTTCGGCCGTATGCTCGGTTCCACCCCCTACTTTTTAGAAGCCAATGAGTTCGACAGTCTGATACAGGGCGTTGAAACCGTGCCAGGCTTGCTCGCCGCCGCCATGTTTACCGCCGTTGAAAACGCCGCTGGCGGGCGCGACATGCTCCGCTTTGCGGGTCAATCCTTCGCCCAAAGCGTGCAGCCACTGGAGCGTGGAGGTGACATTGCCGACATGGCTACGCGCAATCAAGCCGCCACCCTGCGCTGGATGGACGCGCTCCTTGAAGAGCTGACAACGATTCGCGGATGGGTAGCCAACGGCGACACCGAACTGATGAACAGCACCTTCAACGGCATGAGTCTCAAACGAGATGAATGGTTGCACGAGCGTGCCCAAAATGAGTGGGAAGAAGGCGAAGAAGAAACCCCCGAAATGCCTGGCATCATGCAACACCTCTTTGGCAATCTAGGGAAAAGGAAATAGTGTACAGATAGAGTAGGGAGATAGAGATAGAGGCATACACTACTCTACACTCCATCTCTACACTCCATCTCTACACTCTATCTGATGCGTATTTTAATGGTCACGCCCACCTCATTTTTTAGCGATTATGGGGGTCATATCCGTATTTTGGAGGAGACGCGGGCGTTGCAGGCGTTGGGGCATAAAGTCGCCATCGTCACCTATCACAAGGGAAGCAATTTGCCGGGATTGGACATTCGGCGCACGCCGCCGTTGCCGTGGCATAACGATTACGAAGTCGGTTCGTCACGCCACAAATATGCGTTCGATGTCTATTTGATGTGGCAAGCAATGCGCGAGGCGTTGCGCTTTCGCCCTGACATTATTCACGGACATATGCACGAAGGCGCACTGATCGGCGGCATCGTGGCAAAGGTGCTACGCATACCGCTCGTCTTCGATTTTCAAGGTAGCCTAACGGGGGAGATGGTTGACCATCATTTTTTGAAAGGACACGGCCGTCGGTATACCGTTTTCCATCGACTGGAACAATTTATCGACAATAACCTGTCCAACGCCATTTTGACGAGTTCCATTCAAGCGGCAACATTACTGAAAAACAATTTTCACGTCCCCGCCGCCAACATCCATCCCCTGCCTGATTGTGCCGTGCCAAATCGTTTTGACCCAACGGCCGTTTCCCCCCAAGAAAAACAGGCTTTACGCGAAGAGTTAGGAATCCCAAACGGCCGTTTAATCATCGCCTATCTCGGTCTGCTGACCGATTATCAGGGCATACCACATTTGATAGAAACGGCCGTTCGCTTGAAAGCGGATGGCGAAAATGTCCATTTTCTCATCATGGGCTATCCCAGTGTCGATCAATACCAAGGAATCGCTAATCAGAAAAATGTCGGTGACATTATCACCTTCACAGGCAAAATAGAGTACCGCGATGCACCCCGCTACCTTTCGCTGGGCGACATCGCCGTCGCGCCAAAAATGTCCAACACCGAAGGCAGCGGCAAACTGCTCAACTACATGGCAATGGAACAGCCCATCGTCGTCTACGACACGCCCGTTCACCGCGAATATCTGGCCGATTTGGGCGTGTATGCACCAATGGGCGATGTGGAAGCGTTCGCCAACGCCCTGCAAGCCCTCATCCACGACCCCGCCCGCCGCGCCGCACTCGGCTCCGCCCTGCGTCAACGCGCCATCGACGAATACAGTTGGACAGAGGCAGCAAAGCAAATTGTGGCCTTATATGAAAAACTATTGAAGAATTAAAAAAGAAGGTAGAATTCAGACATCTTCATGCCGTTTTTCGCCCACCTACTCGACAAAAATCAACCACACGACACC
>CAYSDT010000363.1:0-3700 GCA_964429835.1 uncultured Ardenticatenaceae bacterium
TTAAAGTGAGGCCGCGCAGACCGCCAGAACGGAAGGCAGAAAAAGCGAGGGAGCGAACGGGGAAAAGCTGGTTTTGATTTTTCATTTTGAACACCTTAAAAACCGATTAACAACAGAAAAAAGACAAAAAAAGGGGGAAGGCCAAAGAACAAAACCAGCCAACCAACCTACACAGGATTTTAACACAAAACCGAAAAGAGACAAGGCTAAAACAAGACCAAAACCAGAGAGAAAGGGCGGGAAACCCCGCCCAAAAAACGGCCGTTTGCAGACCAAACCCAGCCGACCGCCGCCGCCAAAACCCAACCCCGCAAGCAAAAATTTGCTTGCCCGATTAGTGCGCTTTTATCTTTTGCCGAAAGGGGAATTGTCTGTGTGCGGAGCGAGAAACCAGCGGCATCTCCCACCCTGCAAAAAAACTTTTGGTGCGCCGCAAGCGCACCAAAAGTTTGTTTTGCAGCCACAGAGTAACAAAAAAAACGACGCAGGAAAAAAAGGGGGCGGAAAACTAAGATGCTTTCCCCAAGCCTTTTCCGCCCTCTTTTTTTATCGCGTGTTTTTTTTGTGGTAGAGAGCAGATAAGGCTTATCGTAAGACCTGACCCCAATCAACCAGTAGCAAGCCCTCCGCGCCGTTTTGTTTCTTGCCGCTTTTTGGCAAGTGGCAAAACGAGTGCGGAGGGCTGGGGATGAGCAGTTGATTTCTTTCTGGTTGGGTTAAGTGGACGTTGCCAAGCTGCAGGCAAAACGGGATGGCGCAAGGCTCTTTTCGCCGTGCCATCCCGTTTTGACAAGGCGCGGCTACGGGAACGCTTTGGGAACGCGGCAGAAGCAAGCTGACCGACCAAAGGCGGTGCGCTTGTGAACATGGTGGTAAAGGTGTGGGTGATCGCGTACTTGGCGGCGAACAGTGTCGCCCAAAGGCGGCTCTGTTTGCTTCACAGAACCTTCCCCCTGCTCGATGGCCTTGTCTCTCCCAGAAAACAGACCCCGTAGGGGCGAAAGTCGAAGCGAGGACTTTGACTAAGGGATTGGGCTTGTGGTTTATGGTGATGGGTTCGCGCTTGACCTTCGGTGACGTGAAACCCATTGCCCCAGCAAGGAAAGAGATGTTAATTAAAATGAGTTTGGAAATTGCCCTTGACTTAAAAGCGACAGGAGCATAAGATACTGAAAAGCAACAAGGAAAGGTAACTTATGAAAAGAATGAAATTAGAGGGAACGGGATTGCATGTACGCAACTTCGGCGTAGGACGTAGTAGATTAACAATTATTGAACCTGATGACGTGGCTTGTGGTTATGATCCCATCCGTATCCAGGGTTGTTCGGTCATTTTGTTCAATGCGTCTGTGCGTCCGCAACTAAGTAAGTTTTACGCTCAGGTGTATTCAAGGCCGCGACGCAACGATGTATTTCCCGGCGGTATCTCTTCGACGGCAGATGACAGCATCAAAGAGTATTTGGGATTGAAGTAGCGACAAGGTAATAAGCGATTGCGTCAAGAAGGGCGACAAGCAACCAAACCCAAAACGGGGGCGGCTTTGCGAGAATCCCCCAAATGTAATCGGATAGTTTTTGCATAATAAACAAAACGGCCGTTTCCTCAACTTACAGGAAAAAGAAACGGCCGTTTAACAGAACATTAACAACAGAATCATGTAATAAAAATGCTAATGCCCTGCTAGAGCGATCATCGGGACTCGAACCCGAGATAATAGCTTGGGAAGCTGTTATGCTTCCTCGACTGAAAAATAGGCGGCTCGTAGTTTGTATTCGTGTCGAATGACGTAGATTTTGGCGGTAAATTCGGGGCTGTGATGACCTAGCCACGCGCTGACTAAGGGTAAATCTTTGGTCTGCTCTAATTGGCGGATGGCGAAGGCGTGACGGAAGGCGTGCGGGTTGCAATGATGGTCGTTACCATCGATGTCGGCGGCAATTCTCGCCTTTCTGAACATACTGGAAACGGCCGTTTGTTTCATCGGTCGGGGTGTTTTTGTGAATGTAGTGAACAAGCTGGCCGTGCGACAAGTAGGCCGCTCATTCAACCAAGAATCAAGAGCAAGGGCTTCCTCGCCTTTGCTGTAGCACCAACGGGGTTTGGGCTTCCCGTTCTTCCCCTTTTCTTTAACCAATAACGCAAACTGTAAACGGCCGTTTTCTAGCCATCGCTCGATGTTGTTGATGTCCATTGACAGCAGTCCCCCCAACCGACAACCTGTTGCCCAAAACGTGCTAAAAATGGCGCGGTCTCTTGAATTGGAAACGGCCGTTAATAAGCTGTGGTAATCGCTCTTGGTGATTGCTTTGGGCGATGGTCGCGGTTCTGGCCATGGTTTGATTGGCTGGGCTGGGTTATCGGTGGCGATGCCGTTACGTTGTAATCGAGAGAACAGCGTCTTGGCGGCGCGTAGATACGAATTGACTGTATACGGACTGACCCCCCTCCCCGCTTCATACTCCAACCAACTACTGACGTGACCGACATTAACGGCCGTTAATCCCATATCTCCTGAAAATCGAACGAAGCGAGTAAGGGCGTATTGCATCCATTTGATGGTTGCTGGCGATATGTCAACGATGCCGTATTGATTGGGCGTGGCGTAGCTGACGGCATTGGATAAAGGGATGCTTGTTTGCACCCAAGTCTTTAACATGGTTCTGCTCCTGTTGATGTATTGGTAATGGCTTTTGGATGGCTGAGAAACGGCCGTTTTTGAGTAGGTGATGGGGTTGGCGTTGGCTGGCCGCTGGTGACAACCTCATCACTGATTTTTATTATAGATGGATTTTGGATGTTTGACATGGCAGAATTAACAGATTTTTTTGAATGGACAACATACAGGCAATGCAAAGTGCGTGCTATTCACCTGAGTAGCCTTGAGCGAAGCGTGGAACAGGAGCGTCCTGATGTGGCATCTGCCATTGAACGGGCATTAACGACGTTTTGGAAGCGTGTGGGGAAACGGCCGTTATTCTCGATTGAGGATTATGGATGGAAGTTGGTTTCTTACCCCTCCGATGTTACTGACTACGGTGGGCATCATGGTCACTTTGCGGTTGAGGTTTTGTAGGTATGAAAATTTGGATCAAGTGGTACATCGATATTTTAGACAACCCGACGATGGGGCAACTCCCTGACAATTTGTGGCGACGATTTGCGGAGTTGTGCCTACTCGCTGGAAAACTGGATGATAACGGCCGTTTAGACAATCTGCCCGATATGGCATGGAAGCTGCGTGTCCCCGAAGCGACACTGGCGAGTGAATTAGCACAGTTGGCCGCGCTCGACATGGTGCATATGGAAAACCCGCTTGGCCTGTGGATAGTTTCTGGCTTTGTGGATAAACAACGTCGGCGGAGTGCTGCCGAAAGGAAGCAAGAGCAACGGAAAAGGGCGCGTGTCACCCCTTCCCAGTCGAGTAGTCACGAAGATGTCACGAAACGTGACACAGAACTAGATAGAGATAGTAGTAGAGATAGAGAAAAGATAGAGGTAGTTGTGGATAAGTTGGTTAAGTTTGGCGTGTGGAATGATGTTGCAAATGAGTTAGCCGCCCTCCCCCACTGCACGATGGAACTGGTCGATGCGAATTGCGCGGAAGATGTTGAACCCCGTTTGGTAGCTTGGCGAATTCGTGAAGGGAATATGCCGCGAAAGAAAAAAGGAAAGCGTGCTGACTTGCCCGATGGATATGAG
>CAYSDT010000364.1:0-3663 GCA_964429835.1 uncultured Ardenticatenaceae bacterium
CTGTCGTCCAAAAAGAGCGTGATAAATTAGCAGGTCTGGAAGCGGATCGGCAAGAAGTCGGCGAACGGTTGGCTTCGCTGTAAAACAAAAACACCCCGTCACTTTGCAAGTGATGGGGTGTTGGATGGTGGGGTAAACGGCCGTTTATTCCCAAAAAAGTATCTTCTCAGTATTTCGGGGAGACCTGACAGGTTTTTCAAAGATACTCGTGTAAAACAAGAGGTCTGGATGAAACCTGTCAGGTCTTTACCCCAAGTTATTGAGATGTTACCCCAAAAAACATCTGCCAACTCCCCCCATCACATTACAGAGGCCAGTCCATTAGAGAAACTTGTTGAACGCGCCAAAAGTGTCAGCAGTGGATAATTGCTCTCTGATTTTGGGCTGTTGTTGGCAATAGCTTGCCGAATTTGAGGCAAAGCATCTTCCGCAGCTGCTTCACCAGCCGCGATAGCTTCAGCAGCACGGGTGTATCCCGTAATTGCATTGACGGATAAACGGCCGTTAAGAGTAATAAGAACATCTGGCGGAGACTGCTCCATCTTGACTTCATGCAGCCGCTTAAACATAATGGATAATGAACGCTGGGTATCATTTGGAATTTGCCCCAGCCAATTAGGGAATAATGTTTTACTAGATCCCCCCATAACATCCACCGCAATAACGATCTCACAGCCTGTCTCAGAAGCCACATCAACAGGTAAATTATTTAATAAACCACCATCTACCAGTCGGCAGCCGTTTATATACATGGGGGCAATTAGGCCGGGAATAGCTGATGTCGCCCGCACTGCGTCAGCAACGCGCCCTTGATTTAACACAACTTCACAACCTTCGTTAAGGTCTACAGCTACAAGGCTTAACGGAACGCGCAAGTCATTAAAGGTTGTCGTTTCCCCTACCTGTTTAATCATATAGTCATGAATACGTTCACCCATCACCAATCCTTTTTGTGGTAATTTGCGGTCTACCAATTCCAACAGGCGCGGCCAATGGGACATACGAATTGCTTCCGTTTCTAACTCTTGCGGTGACATACCAGCCGCATAACCAGCGGCAATAACGCCGCCCATGCTAACCCCAACCAGATGAGAAATGGGAATCTGCTCCCGTTCCAGAACTTTTAAGATGCCAATATGAGCATTGCCACGCCCCGCGCCCCCGCTTAATACGAGACTAATTTTAGGTTGATATTTAGTAACGGTCATATAGCACCACTTGAAATAATAAGATTGAACATGATAGTGTACCTGTTGATAATTTATTTACTCTTGACACCATTTTTTACCTTGGATACCAACAAAATGGGCATGGAGTTTATCCATATCATCGGCAATATATCCATTGGATTGGAGTAGAGGGCCAAAAGTCATTATTTTACGGCCGTAATCAAATTTTAATGGCAGGATGGGTACATTTGCACCTTGAGCGATATGGTAAAACCCGCTTTTCCACTGTTTGGTTTTGGAACGTGACCCTGTAGGCAGAACAACGAGAATATATTTATCATGACGGCTGTACTCAGCTATCATACGATCAACCAACCCTTGCGGGGTGCGCCGATTAACAGAAATGCCTCCGAGCCAGCGCATGAAAATGCCATGCGGCCAGCCAAAAAGCGAATCCTTTGCCATCCAAGACATCCTAAGTCCCAACGCCCAAATGACAAGCATCCCAACCACAAAATCCCAGCCAGATGTGTGCGGCGCACCGACTATCATCATTTTCGGTCGATTGGGGAATTGTCCTTCAATTTTCCAACCAAATAAAGCCAATAAGCTCTGGGCGATGGCTTGGGCAAAGCGGTTTCCACGTTTTGGCGGTGCATTGCCAACAGCTAAATGAACAACCTGTGGTTTCTCAAGTACGGGAACTCTTATGCTATATGCAGTCATGATTTATGTCTCCTTTTTATAAATTAATGGTCGTGCATCTTTACGAAGCGATATTGGCAATGCTGTAGCGGTACTCTTTAGCAAACATTTCTAAAGAGGCACTTCTGCCAAACTGTTCCATCTTGCCGCCCACAACAGGGATGTGAACTTTGACCAATGCCTCCATTGCATTCACAGAACCAGCACCGTATATACTTAATTTCATTCTACCTGCGATAGAGACGGGGATGCCATCAATACTGCCTTTGGCCGTACCAGTATAAAATCCGCCAGCGTCTGATCTCCATGTTTCCACCTGTGTTGCTCTGCTCCATGCAGGGATGAATTTTGTTAAAATATGTGGCACATTAGAGGGTATGTCACGGACTGTTGTCAGGGTGTAAATTCCACCTGTCTTCGAGATGGTTACATTGACATTGCGTGCGCCAGCAGCCTCACTTCTGGCTTTAACAAAGACTGGATTCATAAATGCGGTAAACACAGCATCTATATTTTGATTGTACTTATTCGTGAGTTTAACCCTCATACATTCTCTCCTGCAAACCCTATAAAACTAAATAAACTAATAAACCTAAAATACTAGGTAAAAAAAATCTACGCTTCAACAAGCTCCACAACCTGATCTGCAAAAGCGGTTAGGTGATGGCGGCTTTTGGTATTCAATTGACCGATCATTTTTTGATAGTGTTCTGTTTGTGCCAGTAACGCTTTGGCAACACGTCGGTTAGTACGTTCAGCAAAAGATAGTCCTACTGCCAAACCGCCAAAGGCACTCAGGCTTAATTCGTCGGACAATCCCATACTGTGCATACGGTCGAGGAATGTAGAATCGGCGACATTATCTTTGAGTTGGTACGCTTGGAGAATAACGGCCGTTACCATTTCGGCCGTGTAGATAAATGGAGACCGCTGTTCAGCGATACGAACGAGCAAATCATCCAGCAAATCCTGATGGTCAGACCCTTTTCCCGCACGCAACGCCAGCAAAATGCGCGTCTTAACAAGCTCCCACTCCTCTTGTTGCCACTCATCACCAGCCAATTGTGCCAATAATACTTGCGCGGCTGCCGTTGGGCGAAAAACAACCTTTGCCCGTCCGCCGCCCTCTCGTTTCGATGGCAGTACATATTCAGAAGTAAGCAGGTCGCGATCTTCCAGAAGGCGTAACATATCATATGCGGTGACTGGATTAACGCCTAGATGTTCGGCAACGGCCGTGTAGTGCAGTGCATCCCCATTCTCTTGATATAAATCGAGGAAATTACTTAAAACCATATGTTGGCGGCGTGTCAGTTTCATAATACCCTTGTTTGTGAACAAAATCCTTAATTTCCTAAAATACTACCCAAAATAGGTGCGCTTGTCAAGAATGGCATTGAATTGCGACGTGCAGCAGAGATAGACGTGGTTGTTTTGTGAATGATGATGGGGGATACGGTCGTATTACGGGGTTGTTGGCTAGTCCATTTGGGCAGAAAGCACCCGCTGCTGTCGTCCAAAAAGAGCGTGATAAATTAGCAGGTCTGGAAGCGGATCGGCAAGAGGTTGGCTTCGTTAGGGCGACCCTTGTGGTCGCCCATAACTTTGGGCAGGCACAAGGCCATGCCCCTACACAAAAAAAAGGCGATTGGATGACATCCTTATGATGTATATCCAATCGCCTTTTTTGGTTTGACGGGCGACCCAGCGGGTTGCCCCTACGGTGATTTATTGGGCGGGTTGGTACGGAATGTACAATACTTGCCCAACATAAATGTAATCGGGGTAG
>CAYSDT010000365.1:0-3646 GCA_964429835.1 uncultured Ardenticatenaceae bacterium
TTAATGTTGTGTGCGGCGTTGTTCGGCCGCGTTTATCAATATAAATCAGTATTGTCAGATTGCGGGTTATGTTTGTGCCATAAAGTTCTCCAGTTGTACTTGTTGGATGTTATTTGTGATGCAGGTTGATATCTATTGACCTATACCCATCCACATATAATTCACTATCCTGAATTGTACAGAATTACATCGCGGATTGCACGGGAGGATGTGGAAGTTCTGGCGGGAATAGTTCCCGAAATGGGGGCAAACGGCCGTTTACTAGTACTAATTTCCTATACGACAAGGCGGACAGCCGCTTTACAACGGTTTATATCCAAGCCGCGAAGGCGGGAATGACAGTTTGAAGTTTGGGGATCAAAAAAAGCACTGCATAGGCAGTGCTTTTTTATTAGGTGGTGGGTGATGGGGGCTAAACGGCCGTTTCGTCCAGATGAATAATGGCGTGGCGCAGAGCAAAATGGGTGGCTTGAACACGGCCGTTTGCCCCGATTTCAGTAAACAACATGCTGATCTTATTGGCAACCGTCTTCTTGGATATTTCTTCCATTTCCGCAATCTTCTGATTGTCTCGCCCCAATGCCACCTGACGCAATAAATTGATTTCCCCCGCTGTCAAATTGACGATGAGCGGGCTGATAGATGATTGCGGCCTGCGCTCATACCAACTCGGCAGCAAAACTGTAAATACAGAAGGATCGATATACACGCCGCCATTGGCAACACATTGAATGGCAGTTACAAGATTGCTGGGGGTGATGCTGTCTTTTCGCATATAACCCGCTGCCCCCGCCTCAAAAGCGGCAATCGCCTGTGTATGATCTTCCATACCCGTAAGAATGAGGATTTTGCTTTGCGGATATTGGCGTTTAATTTCGGCCGTTGCCGTCAGCCCATCCATCATCGTCATGTTCAAATCCATCAACACCACATCAGGATGGTGCGCGTGGCACGCATCCAACGCTTCGTATCCATTGCCAACGGCGGCAACGACATTAGTATGCGGACTGTCTTCAAGTGGCCGCGACAGGACAGTGCGAAAGAAGGCGTGGTCGTCAACAATAAGAACAGTGGTCGGTTTATTCATAATTCATTCGTAAGGGCAACGCATTGAATTTGGGTGATTGCATACCTATCTAAGTTTCAGAATTTCGTTAGTATCATTAGTTATTCGCCACTTTTTATACTCGGCGAATAAATTCGCAGCAACGGCTGCAAAGTCGGCCTACGCCGACTAAGAGATAGACCGCGTAGGCGGTCTTTGCAGCTGTAGGCGTGGTTTCAACCGCCAGCCAACAAGTGGTGAATAATTCGTGACACTAACGAAATTCCAGTTTTTCATACAGTAAATCAGGCACTTATTACGTCAACACAACTATTTTGACGCAGATACGGTTGAACGCTAATAGAAAACCATGATTTTTATCAGCGTTCAACCGTATCTGCGTCTTTATGTCAAGATAAAATTAGTATGCAATTGACCTGCTCATTGGGTCGCCTGATTTGGTAAATATGTCTAACACCACTATGATAATGACAAATGGATAAAATGGCGAGTAGGAGCGAGTGTGCAAGTGGCAAATAGCATACTCTCACGACGTAAATTATGAAAACAGACACACAGAAATTAGCTGACGCATTGGTTGAAGCCAGCGCAGCGATAACGTCCACACTGGATCATGCAGAGATTATAGATCGTATTTTGGCACAAATTGGCAACGTCGTTCCCCACGACACGGCTAATGTGATGCTGATTGAGGGAGAAACCGCACAAGTGTATCGCGGGCAGGGGTATGAGCAGTTCGGCACGGTGTCCCAATTGGACAACATATTATTTGAATGGGCGACGGTGCCGGGATTATTACAGATTGTTGAGGAAAAACGGCCGTTAATCATCCCCGACATTTCCCAATATGACGGTTGGGTCGTCTCCCTGCCCGCCCATCAATGGATTCAATCTTATGTCGGCGTTCCCATGCTCATCCACGATGAGGTCATCGGTTTTTTGAATGTGATGAGCGCGACGGTCAATTTTTTCCAAGAGGATGATGCTGATCGTCTGCTGGCGTTGGCAAATTACGCCGCCTCTGCCATCCATAATGCACAACTGTATCGGCAAGCACAAGAAGAGTTGGAACGCCGAAAAGAAGTTGAGGCTGAACTGCGTGCGTATCAATCCGATCTGGAAACATTAGTCGAAAAGCGAACCAAAGAGCTGTGGGCGGAGAATTTGCAACGGCAGCATCTGGAAACGAGGCAGGCGGTGGAAGATGAACGCCAGCGCATCGCCCGTGAGGTGCATGATGGGGTGTTGCAATCACTCTTGGGTTTGCGTCTGCGCTTGTTGTACATCATGCAAATGGAAGAAAACAGTGTTGCCGAAACGGAGTTCACCGAACTCATTGATGAGATTATGCGTGTAGCCGCAGAGATGCGCGGGCTGCTCAAAGGGCTGCATACAAATGAGTTATCGTCTGGTCTGTCTAGTGCCTTATTCCAGCTTGCCGAACAGATGCAAAAAGTGTATCGAGTGCAGGTGCATACCGACATTCTCTATGAATCCCGCACATTAACCGATGTGCAAGAACATCACATCTTACGCATCGCGCAAGAGGCGATGACGAATGCGTGCAACCACAGTC
Organism: uncultured Ardenticatenaceae bacterium; assembly: GCA_964429835.1. Taxonomy (GTDB): domain Bacteria; phylum Chloroflexota; class Anaerolineae; order Promineifilales; family Promineifilaceae; genus S016-13. Next base: position 2,643 of record CAYSDT010000365.1, read on the forward strand.
AGGCAAGTGATGTGTGGTTACGGGTGGAAGAAGGGGGGGAAAACGGCCGTTTTACTCTCACCATCAAAGACAACGGCACAGGTTTCGCCGTAAACACCGCCGCCAGCGAAGGCTGGGGCATCAAAAACATGCGCCAACGCACACGGCTCGTCGGCGGCAATTTCCGACTGAAGAGTGAAGTCGGCAGAAGCGCACAGGTGCGGGTGATTATTGCCTAAAAGGTATCTTCTCAATATTTCGAGGAGACCTGACAGGTTTTTCGAAGATACTCGTGTAAAACAAGCGGTCTTGATGAAACCTGTCAGGTCTTTACCCCAAGTTATTGAGATATTACCCTAAAAGTGCTAGGCACTTTCCGTTGCCCACGCTTCCCACAACGGCCGTTGATGTGGCTGTTGTAAATAAATCTCTCGTAAAGCAGGATCGGGTTCATTGTCTACACAGGTCTGCATCATTGCCGCTGCCGTCGCCAACAGTTTGTCCGCCTGTTCCACCATTCCCAATCCTTTATACAGTTGCCAGATGAAGTGAGCGGTTTGCACTGGATGTTCAACATCATCAAATGAAAAGCCATCAGCCAATGTAGTTTGCAGTTGGTCGGCATATGTTTGCGCCGTTTCTAAATTGCCTTGCCGCAACGCGACCAGTGCCAAGCCAATCAGGCTGTCAATCAACGCCCTTTCTTGATCAAGCTCTTGACCAATGTCTACTGCTTGTTGATAAGCAATTTGTGCCTGTGGAAATGCTGCTTGCATTAACGCTGATGCACCGACATTGTTCAATATGTCCCACTCATCTCCCCTTGCACCAATCTCCTGTGCAATACGCAGGCTTTCTTCATATTTTATGTTGGCTTGCTCATATTTCCCTTGAAGAGTGAACGCATATCCCAGTTGATTTAATGCGATGCCTTCTCCTGCCTTATTTCCAATCTCTTGGGAGATGTTAATACCTTGTTCGTAGTACGTTATCGCTTTATCCGGTTGCCCTTGATCAGAAGCGAT
>CAYSDT010000366.1:0-3627 GCA_964429835.1 uncultured Ardenticatenaceae bacterium
TTCATCCGCGACGATCCGCGCTTTCAGGCGGTGGTTGGCGCGGCATAACCCACCCCCGCAACGCCCCACACCTGACAGGTTTTGCAAAACCTGTCAGGTGTTTTTGTTTCCCCCCATAAACACACAAAAAAGCATTACTATTTTAATATGTTAATCACTATGTCATTTATTGACATTACCTTTTCATTATTTGCGTTGCATTTTTATAATATATTATTGCCTATTTAATAATTACAACACTGTATTAAATTATCATATTACTATTTTATTATTTGTATTACTTAATTATTTATAATCGTCATTTTCTTATATAGTAAGTTAATGTTATAAAAAAGTAATTTATGTTATAGTAAAGAGATATAAAATTAGTTACGCTTGTTACTTATCATAATAAACTGTTTCAAAGGGATAAATAATATGAGATATTATCCATATAGAAGTATTGCAGAGTTTCTTTCCTTAGCTGATGTAGGCATTATCAATGCCACGAGGGCGGGGGAGGTTGCCGATATATTGACGGCGCATGGGTTTGGGGCGGCCAAGTTAGATGAGGGGGCGGCTATGCTGGCAACAGCCCGCGACTTGGACGCGGTGAAGAATCGTGAATATGGTGGGCAGATGGGGGCTACGCAGGAGATGCAAACGGCGTGGCGCACGGCCGATAAAGCATACGCCGTCCATCGACAATTGGCGCGGCTGGCGTTGCGGGATGATGAGCAGGCGCAGGTGGCGTTGCTGCTTAACGAGCGCAAGTCCCCCCTGTTACGCAATTGGCTGGTGCAGGCGGAGATATTCTACGCTAATGCGCTTGATAACGCGGAAATTTTGGCGGCGATGGGGCAGTATAATGTGACGGCGGGGGTGTTGGTTGAGGGAAAAACGGCCGTTTCCCAAGTCACCCACCTACGCGCAGTCCAACAGCAGCGTAAAGCCATCGCCCGCCAAACGACCAAGCGGCGGGACGACGCGCTGGACGCGCTTTATGCGTGGCACAGGGTGTTCCGCACCATCGCCAAAATCGCGCTGGATGGGGATCAGCGGTTGGAGTCGTTGGGGTTGAAAATTGTGGTGAAATAACCCAGTTGGAATGGTCAATTGTCAATTATCAATTGTCAATTGTCAATTATCACCCTCCCACCATCTTGCGGTAAAATTACGGCATGAAACGACGACTGTTGACGATTTTAGCTTTGGCTCTGCTGGCACTGCCCGCTGCCTCTCCCTTTTTTTTGGAGGGCGTGCCGCGCACGAACGATCTGCCCGCGCACCTGTTCCGCACCTTCTTTTTCATACGGGCGATAGAGTGGGGCGGGATATGGCCGCGCTGGTCGCCCGATTTGGTGTATGGGTACGGCTACCCCGTCTTCAACTTTTTCCCGTCGCTGTTTCATTGGGTGCTGGCACTGTTGCACAAAGTTGGGCTGCCGTTGTTCACGGCGTATCGGGTGCATATGGTTTTGCTGTTATGGCTAACGGCCGTTTCCTCCTATCTTCTTGCTGCAAAAACATTCAAAAGCCAAGCCGCAGGCTGGACAGCCGCCCTCATTTACACCTACAGCCCCTATCTGCTTTACGACGCGCATGTACGCGGCTCTGGCCCTGAATTGCAAGCACTCGCCCTGCTTCCCTTGCTTATTTTGCTTTTGTGGCAGATTAGTGAGAGAAAAGAAGCAAGGCTTTTGCGAGCGACAGCCAAGCCCCTGCTTCTGAAAGTAGTAGCAACGGCCGTTATTTTCGCCCTCATCTTCCTCAGTCACCCCATCGCCTACCAACTGCTGATCCCCATCGGGGTATGGTTGCTGATTAAGGCGGGGTTTGCGTGCAATAAGAAGTCAGGCTTTTGCAAAAAGCCTGACTTCTTGGCTGTACTCATCCCCCCAGCGGTGGGGATTGGATTAGGCGGGCTGTTGGTCGCCTTTTATTGGTTGCCCGCCTTTGTTGAGGTCAGCCACACCCGCGCCAATCTCAGCATCAGTCAGGGGTATGCGTATCAGACGAACTTTTTGTCGCTGCTGGATATGCTGCGCTGGCCGCAGTTGCCCGCCGATCCTGCGCTCGTCAATCCGTCTGTGGTGCGGGCGTTGCCTGTTGTTGGTCTGGTGTGGGCGGCCGTTTTCATTTTGTGGCGATGGCGTAAGATGGGGCGATGGTCACGGGAGACGGTACTGGCGTGGACGGCCGTTTTGCTCTTTTCTGTCTGGCTCATCACCCCGTATTCGGTTTTCGTCTGGGACAATTTCCCCCTCCTGCGCCTAACCTTCTACCCGTGGCGATTGCTTGGCATGGCTTCAATGGCAACCGCGATACTTGCCGCCGCCACTACTCGCCACTCGCCACTCGCTACTCGCCATTTTGAGACTTTATTATTGACAGCACTCGTTATCCTATCCGCCATCCCCTATCTGTACCCGCCGCGCACGGTGATGCCTGAAGAAATCAATTTGCCGTTGGCGATGAGCGATGAAATTCCGCCGTATCTCATCGGCACGACGACGTTGGGCGAATTTTTGCCTGAATGGGTGGATGAACTGCCTCCACAACGGCCGTTACGCGATGAACTGCTGACCGAAAACAACCCCGACCGTTTGCAGGGGCAAGATGGGCTGACATGGACACAACACGACGACAATCCCATCGCCGCGACGTACACGATTACCGCCAGCCGCCCGCTAACGCTCACCTATCGCCAATTTTATTTTCCCGGCTGGGAAGCGACGGTTGACGGGCAGGCTGTTCCCATCGCCCCCAGCAACCCGCACGGGCTGATAAGTATCGCCGCCCCCGCAGGTGTACATGAGATTGGGTTTGCATTTGGCACAACGCCAGCGCGAACGGTCGGAATCATCATTAGTGCGGTTGCGGCCATCATTTTGATTGCATTGGCGGTGGTGGGGGCGAGTGGCGAGTGGCGAGTAGCGAGTAGCGAGTCGGCACCCACTCGCCCACTCGCCCACTCGCCCACTCGCCGTGTAACCTTTGGTTACCCGCTACTCGCCCCAGCGATTTTGCTGGTTGGTGTGTGGCTGTTTTTCACGCTGGTGGACACGCCGTTGCGCCGCCCGACGTTGCTGCCCGATGGTGTGTACGGCAAGCCGACCATCGCCCCGTTGGATTATGCGGGCGAATTACGGCTGTTGAGTGTGGAACATCCAGCGGCGGTTGCGTCGGCTGACCCCATCCCCCTTACGTTGTATTGGCAGGCACAACGGCCGTTAGGCGTGGCGTATAATGTCGGTGTGCAGGTTGTGGATGAGGCGGGGACGGTGTGGAGTGCGGGAAACGGCCGTCCTGCGGATTGGCGTTTTGTTGGCCGTGATTTGTGGCCGTTGGATGGGTATCGGATGGATCCGTTTGTCGTGGAATTGATGGACGGCACGCCGCCCGGCCGCTACTTTTTCCACGTCGGGCTGGTTCGTGCCGACACAGGCGAGACCGTCGCGGCGTATCCAGTGGGCGACTTTGTGGTCAACGCGGCGGCGACGGGCGCGGATGGGGCGTTGGAAGAGGGAATGGTGGCGACTGATGCCGTTTCCCAAAACCTCCGACTGCTCGGCCATCGGCTTGACCGTGCCGAAGCCGCGCCCGGCGACCCCGCCCGTGTCACAACTTTGTGGCACATCGGGGGGG
>CAYSDT010000367.1:0-3620 GCA_964429835.1 uncultured Ardenticatenaceae bacterium
CTGCGAAATCAGTGTACAAAATCAATAAAATCAGACTTCTCCGACAAGCTGCTAGACCGCAAAATGTCTGCGTTCCATTTACATGAGGAGGTAACATGAGCAACGAACAACCAGTAGACACATCAACAAAGCAAGACCCCCGCCACGAGCTTCTTCAACAGATGAGCGGCAAAATCGTCACTTTGGGGCAAAAAACATTAGCTTTATATCAGCAAAACCAGCTATCGCATCCCGATTTATCGGTACTTTGTGATGAATTGACCACTTTGGAAGATCAGATATTGGGGGTTGATGACAGGCAATCTGTATCCGAGCCTGAACCGCCAGTAACGATTGAAGAGCCAGTCGAATTTGTATCTGCCGAACCGCACCATCAAATGAATGAAGATGGAGCGCAGGCTGCCAGCCTGCACACGAGCGGGCAAACTGCCCGCGCTCCAGTTTTAGAGGAGGATACAAGTACGCTGTTTATGGGTACGACCTGCGTGACATGCAACGCCCCTTTGAAGCCCAGCCGTAAATTTTGCACAAATTGCGGTCAAAAGGTGGAAGTTGTCGCGCAACCCGCTTCCGTTACCGCAGAACCATCATCGACAGCCGGTGATTTTGCCTGCGACGATTGCGGCACACTATTACCAGCGGGCAGTGCGTTTTGTACCGTCTGTGGAAAATCGGTAGATGCCCCGCCCGTTCCCCCTGCGGCCCCGCCACCGCCACCACCAGCAACGCTAGACCTTGTTGCCAAGTATTGTGATGGTTGCGGGTTGGGTTTGCCAGAAGAAACGGCCGTTTGTCCCGGTTGTGGCGGCAATACATTTAGTTAAAACAATGGATATCTCAAATGATAATGTACACGGCTGGCGTTTGCGTTACGCTTTGCAGTCCGATGTAGGCCAAGAGCGTGACCTAGACGAAGACAGCCTGCTGGCAATCACGCTGGCAAATATGTTTGAAGGCAGTCGTGAAACAACATTGGGGCTGTTTGCTGTAGCCGATGGCATGGGCGGCTATGCAGGCGGCGAGTTTGCAAGTCGATATGCGTTGCAGTTGTTGAGCCGAAGCGTGTTGGATCGTGTTTTTCAACGCATCCTGTCTACGAAAAATGCCATCAATGAAGCGTGGATGAAAAATGCGCTGGCAAGTGCCATCAAAGCGGCAAATAAAGGGGTGTATGCCGAGCAGCAAAAAAGGGGCAACGAGATGGGGACGACGATAACGGCCGCTTTAATTTTGAATGAAACGGCCGTTATTGCCAATGTCGGTGACAGCCGCGCCTATTTATGGCGTGACAGAACCTTGCAGCAAATTACACAAGACCATTCGCTCGTTGCCAGTTTGATCGCCGCCGGTGAATTGGACGCAGATGCACTGTACACCCATGAACAAAAAAACGTCATCTACCGCAGTATTGGCGATAAGCCTGATGTGCGGGTAGACACGTTCATCGTTCCATTACAGGATGGGGATCGCCTTGTCTTCTGTTGTGATGGTGTGTGGGAAATGATTCGGCCAGAAGGAATTGCAGCGGTCATGCTGTCCGAACCAGACCCACAACAAGCGTGTGATGAGATGGTGAGAAGGGCAAATCTGGCTGGTGGCGAGGATAATATAAGTGTGATTATAACGGCCGTTGAGCATGTTTAAGAATGAGGAGAACGTAATGTCTGAAGAAGTGAGTTTAACCGTTACCCTGAATCGCCCGCTGTATCCTGTTTTGAACAGTGAACAGGTTGCCTATGTGTATATGGAAGCCAAGCCGACGGCGGCAATGCCAACGGCCGTTAATTCGGCACCCGTAAATCTATCCTTTGTGCTGGATCGCAGCGGCTCTATGGCTGGCAAAAACATAGAAGATTTGAAACAAGCCGCCAAACTGGCGATAGATCGTCTTGCTCCGCAAGATATTGTTTCAGTTGTTATTTTTGATGATACGGTAGATATTGCCGTACCCAGCCAGCCCGCCAGTAACAAAGCAGCCATCATCGCCCAAATTAACGCGATTGACGAGCGCGGCGGTACAAAAATGTCAGTCGGTATGCAAGAAGGGTTGAACCAGTTGCAACAGGGACACGGGGCTGGCCGCGTAAGCCGCATGATACTACTGACCGATGGTGAAACATGGGAAGACGAAGCCCAATGTCGCCAATTGGCACAACGAGCAAACGAAATGGGCATCCCCATCACCGCCTTGGGATTGGGTGACGATTGGAACTTGAAATTATTGACCGATTTGGGCAGTTTGTCGGGCGGTTCGTGCGAATATGTGGATACGCCTGATAAAATAACGGCCGTTTTTCAAGATATTGTCGTCAATATGCAAGGGACAGTCGCCGCAAACGCGCATATGATTTTGCGATTGGCTTTGGGCGTACAACCCAGAGCGGTATGGCGGGTCACACCATTAATTGACCGTCTGACACATCACGCATTATCAGAGCGGGATGTTCAAATTAGTTTGGGCGATTTGCAAAAGGCAGGGCAAAGTGTGTTGGTTGAGTTGACATTACCGCCAAGACAGGCTGGTGTGTATCGCGTTGCCCAAGCGGAGGTCAGTTACGATTTGCCAACGGGTGATTTGGGCATACAAAAGACACAAAGTGATATTATGGTCACATTTACGCAAGATCAAGCGGACACGCAGAGGGTAAACGGCCGTGTGATGAACATCGTAGAAAAAGTCACCGCCTTCAAATTGCAAACCCAAGCGTTGGATGAAGCCGCTGCGGGCAATGTCGCTGGTGCGACGCGCAAATTGCGTGCCGCAGCCACCCGCTTACTCAGTATGGGCGAAGATGATATGGCACAACAAGCACAAACGGCTGCGGCTCAAATCGAAAGCGGGCAGCAAGCCGCATCATCTGGCGCAACAAAACGCCTTCACGCGGCAACGCGCAAATTGGATATGAGTGAATTTGAGACGTAAATAAGGAAAATGTTGTACTGATCAAAGGTTAGTTGAAACAGATTACTCTGGATTGTCATTCCTGCGAAGGTAGGAATCCATGTTTTCCAGAGAGATGGATTCCCACCTACGTTACAATGAGTTGAAAAGGTGTTTTACCCCCGTTTCCAACTCACTGTAACTTACGCGGGAATGACAACTTAAAGTTTAGGGGTTAAATAAATCCCCGTTCATAAGGAGCAAAATAAGATGAATTGTTCAAATTGTAATACGCAAATACAACCAGATGCAGCGTTTTGTGATAATTGTGGTACGCCCGTATCCGCCCCGCCACCGCCTCAAGCGGCTGCCGTTTATACACCGCCCACACCGCCGCCTGCACAAATGGCGAGCGGCTCGGTTTGCCCCCAATGTGGTTACGCGGTGACACCGGGCGAAGCTTATTGTGGAGATTGCGGTGCGGCTGTAAGCGCGGCCGTACCTGTAACTATGCCAACATATCAACCACCTGCCGACCCAGCGGCTACCGTTTATGCACCGCCCATGCCCGTGACAAATGGGGGTGACGTTTGTTCACAATGTCAGACTCCAGTAACGGCTGGCAGTACATTTTGTGACAATTGTGGAGCGGCTGTCAGCGCGTCCGCTCCGCCAGCCGCCCCGTCGCCAGCAGTGGCACAACAGCCAGTACAACAGCCGCCGCCATATCAGCCGCCGC
>CAYSDT010000368.1:0-1996 GCA_964429835.1 uncultured Ardenticatenaceae bacterium
ATTACGCAGATTAGCGCAGATTTTTCTTTTTTATCTGCGTAAATCTGCGTAATCTGCGGATGAATTCTTAAAAACGGCCGTTTACCCGCCCCACAACCTTATCCATTCCCACAACCCCAAACTGCCGACTATCACTACCCGCACGGGGGTTATCACTACTCAAAAACACGCCATCCATCATCACTTCCCCCACCCGCTTAATTATTTTCAAATCAAGCTGTTCTGGATGATACGCCACCACAATATCGCCCACCTGCGGCGCGGCGTGGTCATAAGCGTGCCTGTCCAGCAACACCTCATCGCCTGCCCGCAACGTCGGCAACATCGACACACCGACAACGCGAAATCGCCGTCGGCGACGCAATGCCCACAGCAATAACTCTTTCTTACTCGATTTTTGTAACACGGGGGAGGGGAACAAGTGCCACGCACCGTCAAGGTGCGTGACACTTAATGGTACTGTTAGCTGGCAATGTAGAATGTAACTTCGCGCCCTTTGGTTGCCCAGAACGCGCTATGAATTTCCTGAATGTTCGCCATCATCTGATTGGCGATGTCCACATCGACGTGGGTTTTGCAATCGGAAAGCAGTTTGGTGGTTTCCCAAATCAGCGTATGCAGTTCGGGGTATTTTTCCAAATGCACGGGCTTGAAATAATCTGTCCACAGCACCAAAACTTCTGTTTTGGCGATGTGCGCTTGCTCTTCTTTGATGGCGATGTAGCGCGACATATTATTGAGCGAGGTCAAATCAGTTTTGCCTTCCAGTGCGATGATTTTCTTGGTCATGGAGATGACAGCTTCGGCGGCGATGCGGGCGGATGCGGGATCGTACACGCCACAAGGGCCATCGCAATGGGCGCTGACAGCTTCGGCGGGGAATAGTTTTGTGATTAAAGATGTGAATGTCATAGTTTTTCCTTCCTGTAATTAAAACGAACTTTATGATAAATATCCATTATATTGTACTGAAAACGGCCGTTTAATCCACAAATCCGCCATATTCTCACAGAAACACACTACTCCATTGGCTCTTCGCCCAATAAATCGAGCAATACCGCATAAACGGCCGTTGTATCTGGATGTGATGAAGGATCAATTAGGTCATGCGGATAGCCTAACGCTTTGGCGAAGATGTACGTTTCGGGTGATGTGCCCATTTCCTGCCATAAGTTCAGTAAATCATTAGTCAAATTGTTATTTACAGTGGTGTCATTATCATTGGTGACAAGGATGATGTCAGAAACGGCCGTTTTCTCCCCCTCAGCCTGCTCAAAAAGCGGCCGTCCAAACAGAACCGCATTCGCCACACCCTTCGTTGACTGCCCCTGATACACATGATCGCGCACCGCCTCCCCTGGCGAGGTGACGCTGATATTGGGCAGATGGGTGGCGGCATTGGCAAGAAAATGGCTGGCAAACGCAGGAATTTTACCGATACCAAACATCGGCGCAATTGGCATCACCCGCGTCACATCAGCACGATTTTGAGCTATCCATGAGGAAACTTCGCCACCAACCGATAGACCGACCACATGAACTTCGTCACCCAACCCAGCCGCAATATCTACAGTATTATCGGCATAATCGCGCACTAATTCGGGCGTGGCGTATTGCAATTCGCCAGCATCATGGCTGGCTAATCCGTGATATGGCATCCGCATAATGAGGACGTTATACCCTCTGTCGTAGAGCAGTTGTCCAAAATCTGACCATTGATAGGGTGAATTTGTCCAACCATGCACCAGCACATACACTTTGTCCGTCTTTTCCCCGTGTGTCATCAATACGGACGCAGATTCAGGACTCATCAAAATGTTTTCTTCGGCAGAAACGGCCGTTTCAAACCATGCAACAGCCTCCTCATAATCAGCCGCAGGATTAGGCGATGAAACCAAATCAGGCACAGAAACAGGAAGCAACCCTGCAATAAGAATAATCGCCAGCAATACCAGCACAATAAGCCCAACACCCTTCAAAATTTTCTTTATCATCC
>CAYSDT010000368.1:2096-3610 GCA_964429835.1 uncultured Ardenticatenaceae bacterium
ATGCCATCATCCCACAGCCGCGCCGTCGCGTAATAGGGCGAACTTTCATGCGCGTATTTTTCCAAAATCGGCTGCTTGAATTGGGCTTCAATTTCCGCAATCTGCTCAGGCGATGGGTTCTCCAACGCGGCCAACGCCCGCCGCTGACCGACCGTCCACAACGTCCCTGCCGCCGCGTCGCCGCTCATCACGCTGATGCGGCTGTTCGGCCAACTGAACAAAAAGCGCGGATCATACGCCCGTCCCGACATGCCATAATTGCCCGCCCCGTGACTGACCCCGTGCAACAAGGTGATGCGCGGCACGTTGACATTGCTGACCGCCATCACCATCTTTGCCCCATCTTTGGCGATGCCGCCGACCTCATACTGCCGCCCGACCATAAAACCGGCGATGTTTTGCAAAAACAGCAACGGCGTGCCGCGCTGGCCGCATAATTGGATGAAATGCGCCGCTTTTTGCGACGATTCGCTGAACAACAGCCCATTATTGGCGACAATGCCGACCGGAATGCCCATCACATGCGCGAAGCCGCACACAATCGTACTGCCATACCGCGCCTTAAATTCGCTCAAGCGCGAGCCATCCACCAAGCGGGCGATGACTTCGCGCACGTCATACGCGCTGCGCGTGTCGGCGGGAATCACGCCGTACAGTTCGTCGGCATCGTACAGCGGCTCTTCGGCCGTTTGCACCAGCACGGGCGATGGTTTGCGCCGATTCAGATGGCTCACGATTTCGCGTACACGCTCCAACGCTTCATGTTCATCGTGGGCGAAATGGTCAGCCACGCCGCTGAGACGGGTATGCACGTCCGCGCCGCCTAAATCTTCGGCGGTCACCTCTTCGCCTGTGGCCGCTTTCACCAGCGGCGGCCCCGCCAAAAAGATGGTGCCGTTGCCCTGCACGATGATCGTCTCGTCAGCCATCGCCGGGATGTACGCGCCGCCAGCGGTGCAAGAGCCAAGCACGGCCGCAATTTGAGTGATACCTTTGCCCGACATCCGCGCCATGTTGTAGAAAATACGGCCGAAATGCTCTTTGTCGGGGAAAACGTCCGCTTGTAAATGCAAAAACGCGCCGCCCGAATCGACCAAATAAATCGTGGGTAGGTAATTTTCTTCAGCGATGGTTTGGGCGCGGAGATGTTTTTTGACCGTTTCAGGGAAGTAAGTGCCGCCCTTGACCGTCGGGTCGTTGGCGATGATCATGCACTCCAGCCCGGCCACGCGCCCCACGCCAGTCACAATGCCCGCGCTCGGTGCGCTGCCATCGTACATCTCCCACGCGGCGAGGGCGGAGAGTTCGAGGAAGGGGCTGTTGGGGTCGAGAATCGCGTCGATGCGTTCGCGGACGAGCAGTTTGTTGCGGTCGCGCTGGCGTTGGATGGTGCGTTGGGGGCGGTCAGAAACGGCCGTTTCCTGCCTGTCCTTCAACTCATCCGCCAACTGCTTGTTGTGGTCGTAGTTGGTTTTATATTCTGCACTGCCTGTTTTGATGTGGCTGACGATTTG
>CAYSDT010000369.1:0-3610 GCA_964429835.1 uncultured Ardenticatenaceae bacterium
TGAAAAGCCTGACTTCTGTTCAGAATCATCACTCATAATATAACCACCAATCCCCCTGTTCTTATTCTCGACATCACCAATGGAGCGCGTTATTGTGTATCTGTGACCGTAAAAATTACTATTCCCCCGTATCAGTGTCCCCCCCCCCCGCCTTTTTATAGGCGAAATTTGGCAGAAAACGTAGGTATTGAAAATGAGCGAACAACAATTATTGCCCCTAATCCATCCTGGAGAAATCCTTCTCAAAGAATTCCTTCAACCGATGAAAATCAGTCAATATCGGTTAGCAAAAGATATTAACGTATCCCCTCGCCGCATTAACGAAATCGTACACGGCAAGCGTGGCATATCTGCTAACACCGCTTTGCGCCTTTCCCGATATTTTGGCCTTTCAGAACGATTTTGGATGAATATCCAATCCAAATACGCGCTTGAAATTGAAAAAGATCAATCAGGCGAGCAGATAAAGCGAGAAGTTCTCATATATACTTGAGATGAAAAGCGCAGGAGATTAGCAATGCTCCCCTGCTCCCCTGCTCCTCATCTCCCTCGCTCCTCATCTCCCCTGCTCTTACTCATACCGCAACGCCTCAATCGGCCGTAAGCTAGATGCACGCCACGCAGGATAAATTCCGAAAATCAGGCCAACGGCCGCTGCAAATCCAAACGACAACATTACCGTAGACAGTTCCATCACCGCTGGCACATCCAGTGCCGCGCCAGCAATACTTGAAATTGCCCACCCCAATAAAATCCCCAGCGTACCGCCCAACAAGCTCAATACCAGTGATTCCAGCAAAAATTGTGCCAAAATGTCCCGTCGTAACGCCCCGACCGCCTTACGGATACCAATTTCCCGCGTTCGTTCGGTCACGCTGACCAGCATGATGTTCATGATGCCAATACCGCCAACGACAAGCGAGATAGCCGCAATCGACCCCAAAAAGGCGGTCATGGAGGCGGTGATGGTGTTCACTGTCTCCAATAAACTGGATTGATCAAAAATGGTGAAATCATCATCGCCGCCGTAGCTGATGTTGTGCGTGTCGCGCAAGGTGACAGTCACTTGTTCGATGGCATCTTCCACCTGCTCAGTGCCAGCCGCCTGCGCGGTGATGATGGAAACGACTTTTTGACCGCTGCGGGTGCGTTCGGTGAACAGGCGGCTTTGCGCGGTAGTGATGGGCAAATAGACCGCATTGTCAGTGTTGCCAGCGAGGCCGCCGCCTGCTTCGCCCAACACGCCAACCACTTCGTAGCTAACGCCATTTATTTTGATCTCTTCCCCGATGGGGAACGCATCGCCAAACAGGTCGGTGGCGATTTCAGAGCCTAACACGGCTACCCGTGCCTTTGAGTCCAAGTCATTTTCCGTTAAGCCATCGCCTAGCTGGAATTCATCTAAATTATTCATCGCTAAATAATTGCTGGTGATGCCGGAAACGGCCGTGTTTTTAGATTCGCCGCCATAGACAACCGTTTGCTGTCCCTGTACCTCAGCCGCCACTTCGCTGACATCGGGGGTGTTGAACGGATTGGCCAACGCTTCCACATCAGCCAGCGTTAGGGTGGTGTATCCGCTGCTGTTTTCGTAATCAGTGGAAATATATAGCAAATTGGTGCCGATGGAGGTAATTTCGCTGGTAATATCTTCGGTAAACCCCTTGCCCAATGCAAGCAACGCAATCACCGATGCAACACCGATAATCACGCCCAGCATAGTCAAGACGGCACGCATTTTATTGGCTAAAATGCTATCTAATGCGGTTAAAAAACTTTCTGAAAAATTCATTGTGTCCCTTCGGGAGTTGCAGGTTGCAAGTAACAAGTAATAAGTAACAGGTAACAAGTTGCACTTGCCACTTGCCACTTGTAACTTGCAACTTGTAACTTGCCACTTGCCACTTGTTACTCTTCTATTATAAGTCCATCACGCAGCCAGATGACGCGCTCGGCGCGTTCGGCCACTTCGGGGTCATGCGTCACCATAATGATGGTCATGCCTTGTTTGTTGAATTCGGCGAACAGTTCGAGAATTTCTTCGCCCGTTTTCGTATCCAATGCCCCCGTCGGTTCGTCCGCCAGGATGATGCTGGGGTTGGTGGCGATGGCGCGGGCGATGGCGACGCGCTGCTGCTGACCGCCTGACAGTTCATCGGGGCGGTGATCCATGCGGTCGCCTAATCCGACTTTTTCCAATGCGATTTTGGCAAGCGCGTTGCGTTCGGACGCTTTGTGACCGCCGTACATCAGCGGCAAGGCGACTTGTTTTAGAGCCGATGTGCGCGGCAATAGATTGAATTGCTGAAAGACGAAGCCGATGCGCTTGTTGCGAATTCTGGCTTGTGCGTCGTCGTTCAGGGTGCTGACATCAATGCCGTCCAGTTTGTAAACGCCGCTGTTTGGCACATCAAGGCAGCCGATCATGTTCATCAGCGTACTTTTGCCAGAACCAGATGGCCCCATGATGGCGATAAGTTCACCTTCTTGGATGGTCACATCGACCCCGCGCAGGGCGTGGACAACTTGCGTTCCCATCGCGTAAGATTTGGTGATATTGGTCATTTCAATAACGGCCGTTTTCCCATTTTCTTCATTCATAAGATTTCTCAGGTTTCAAGTAACAAGTAACAAGTAACAAGTAACAAGTTGCAAGTGGTGCTACTTGTTACTTTGTTATCTTCCTACTTTTTTGCTTTAAAATTTTGTTGTATTTTAATGTTTGGTCTCAGCATGGCGATAATCTCACTAAGAAGATTGAGGCGATGGTCTAAGACTTCAGGAGGTAATAATTGGTGGCTTTTCCAATACCAGCCGCGAGATTCACGGGTTTCTCCCAATGAGATTCTTAATCGGTACGCATAATCCTTTCCGTATCCACGCCCAAATCCCTCTTCAATGTTTGCACTTATTGAACCTACACTGCGAATCAATTGTGATGATACCGCTTTTCCGCGTGGGTCTTTTAATAAATAGTTACAATCCGCCCACGCCAAATCATAAACAAACAATGCTTTGGGATAAACCTTAAATTCCCATAATGGATCATTGAGTATTGTCGGATGCACAGTTTTTGCCCATTCTTCAAAACTTTTCGGCGTTTTCAGTTCATTCACCATCATCATTACCTACCCATTCACACACTTGCAACCCATAACCCGCAACTTGTTACTTGCAACTTGCAACTTGCAACTTGCAACTTGTAACTTGTAACTTGTAACTTGTAACTTGTAACCCACAACCTACCGCCCACCTGGCCCGCCTTCAAATCGTTCCACAGGCGCGGCGATTTCGCCGATTAGCAATTCATCACCAGCGACGAGGCCGCTTGTGATTTGGGTGAATTTATTATCTTTCAGACCGATACCGACAGTAACGGCCGTTATCGTTTCATTTCCATTCTCATCCGTGCGAATCAGGTTGACCGTGTACGTCCCCTCTTCGCGGTTGGCGGTGAGAGTGGCGTTGGGAATCAACAGCACGTCTTCCCGATTGGCGGTGATCAAGTCGGCATTGGCCGTCATGCCCACCAACACGGGCAGATCGTAATCTTGTAAGCTGAGATGCACATCGTAGGAGACGACGTTGCTACCACTGCTCGCGCTGGGGG
>CAYSDT010000370.1:0-3600 GCA_964429835.1 uncultured Ardenticatenaceae bacterium
TGATGAAACCTGTCAGGTCTTTACCCCAAGTTATTGAGATGTTACAATAAATCGTACACTGATTCCACTGATGGACACAGATAAAAAAGAAAAAATCAGTGTAATCAGCGTAATCAGCGTCCCATGTATTTCTAAAAATTGGCGACTAAATCCATGCCATCGTACAGATGGGCGACCTGTTTTTCGTAGCCGTTGTAGAGCGTGGTGTGTTTACGGCCGTTTTTCCCAATCACCCGTTCAGCACCCTGCGACCAACGGGGATGGTCTACATCTGGGTTGACGTTGGCGTAGAAGCCGTATTCGTTTGGCGCGGAAGCCATCCATAATGATGTGGGCATTTCGTCCACTAAATCAATTTTGACGATGGATTTGATGCTTTTGAACCCATATTTCCACGGCACAACCAGCCGAATAGGGCCGCCATTTTGCGGCAGTAAATCCTGCCCGTACAGCCCCGTCGCCAACAACGTCAAATCATTCATCGCCTCATCCAGCCGCAACCCTTCAACATACGGCCACTCAAACCACGAACTTTTTTGGCCGGGCATATTGTCGGGGTCGTAAATTGTCTCAAAACGGACATATTTCGCGTCGCTGGTTGGCTCAACGGCGTTGAGCAGCTTTGCCAGCGGAAAACCATTCCACGGGATGACCATCGCCCACGTTTCAACGCAACGCAGCCGATAAACGCGCTCTTCCTGCTCAAAATCGTGCCGAATTTTGTCCATATCGTAAATGCCAGGATTTTTGACCATGCCGCCAACTTCAATTTGCCACGGGGTGAGGGGGTAATTTTGCGCCATCCCCGCCACATCTTCTTTGTCGGTGGTGAATTCGTAATAGTTGTTGTAAGTGGCGATCTCTTCAAGGGTGTTGATGGGGTTGCCCAGTTCATCGGTGGTGGAAACGGCCGTTTTTACCCCATCCACCGCCCCAATTGTTGCACCAACAGCGGGGGCGATGGTTTCTGCTTCACTTGGGGCGCAACTTGCTAACAGTCCGCCTGCTATAACGGCCGTTGCCGCTTTCATAAACGTGCGCCGTGATAAATATAAGCTCTGCGGCGTAATTTGCGATGATGGAATTTCGATACCACTCTGTTTTTTGATTAACATTGATTTTCTCCATAAATATAATAAAAATACAAGATGGCATGATTTTACACCAGAATTACCTAAAATAAGATGAGGAAAGGGTGATAAAGGTGTTGACTGGCGAATAAATTCGCGGCAACGGTTGCGAAGTCGGCCTACGCCGACTAAGGTTTCAGTCGGCGTAGGCCGACTTTGCAAATGTAGGTGCAGATTTATCTGCCGTGTTTCTACGTTTGCAAGCCGTACAGCATAATCGCTGCCGCTGCATTGACGGAAAAGGAGTCGATGCCGTCGTTCATGGGGATGGTGACGCGCTGGGAAACGGCCGTTATGACCCCCTCATCCAACCCCCAATACTCATTTCCCATCAGCACCGCGCCCCCATTTGCCGACAGGCTTGCCTGCGGTAACGGCACACCATCGCCCGAAACGGTGGCGATGGTGGGAATTTCATACGGGCGCAATGCGTCTAAAAACGGGGAAAGTGTGGGAAAGCGATAGATTGGCAGTTTGAAAAGGCTGCCCATCGCCGTGCGGACAGCTTTGGGGTGAAATGGATCGCTCACGCCGATGGTGACGAAGGCATCCGCGCCGAGTGCGTGGGCGGTGCGAACCATCGCCCCCACATTGCCGGGATCAACGATGTCAACGGCCGTTAATAGCAACGGCGCACCTGCCAATATCTCCGCCAACGGCGGCGGGGTGGGGGTGTTGACCAAGCCGAGAATTGCACCTAAAGAACGGCCGTTTACCAGTTCCGCCATCTCCACATCAGGGGCGATGGCGATGTGGCAGTTGGTAGCTCGCAGTGTATCCAACAAAGCGCGTTCCCGTTCATTCGCCCCAAACCCATCGCCAATAAGCGCGTGGGTGATGGGAACGTGCGCCCGCACAGCCCGCTCGAACAGCCGCGTGCCTTCAATGGAAAAACGGCCGTATCGCGCCCGCCCTTTCGCGCTGGAAACTTGTCTGATGAAAACGGCCGTTTTGTGCATAAAAAATTATCAATTGTTAATCGCCAATAGTCAATTATTAACGGAGCTATTCTCTCCCCTTCTCCCCCGCTCCCCCGCTCCCCTGCACCAATTCCAACTTCTTCAAACGATAGAGCATTTCCTGTGTCAACTGCCGATGCTTGCCCGCGATGTCTGCCTGAATGCCAAATAGCAACGTGATCACGCCGACCAACACCAATCCCGTCCCAATCGTCACCGATTGCACATATCGCCCAATCGCATTTTGCCCAACGATGACAATGTATCCAAATCGCGCCCACAGAAAAAGCCCCGTTAATAAAAATGGCAGGGCGATGTAGGTGAACGTCCGCAACGGTTCGTAAAAAGCGTACAGGCGTAAAATGGTGCCAGCTTGCGCTTTGATAAAGTGCCACATATTGCGCTGCAAACGAGACGGCCGTGTGGGATCATTCGTCACAATCGGCACGGAGGTGATACTCATGCCCAGTTTCCCCGCCTGAATAATCGTCTCCAGCGTATAGCTGAAGCGGGTGAGAATGTTGAAATGTAGGGCGGCATCGCGGGTGTAGGCGCGGAAGCCGCTGGGGGCATCGGGAACGGCCGTTTCGCTCACAGTACGCACCATCCAACTGCCAAATTTCTGCATCAGTCGTTTAATCGGTGAAAAATGGGCGATTTTGCCCACCTGTCGGTCGCCGACAACGATGTCCGCCTCGCCGTCAAGGATGGGGCGGGCTAAATCGGGGATAAAGCGGCCGGGATATTGATTGTCGCCGTCGGTGGTCACGATGATGTCTGCGCCGCGTGCCAAGCAGGCGGCAATGCCCGTCTGAAATGTATGCGCCAACCCGCGATTGACGCGCTGTTCGATGATATGTGTCACGCCCAACGACCGCGCCACAGCGATGGTGTCGTCCTCGCTGCCGTCGTCCACAATCAGCGTTTCGATGCAGTCCACGCCGTCAATCGCCAGCGGCAATTCAGCAAACGTCTCTGGCAGTGTTTCAGCTTCGTTATAACAGGGAATTTGAATAATCAATTTCATAGGGTGAATTGTAATCGGGAAAGGGGGGGATGCAAGAAAGCAGGGCAATCGCATGAACATGAATTTTGGTCTGTTTTCAAAATCCATCGGTTAAAACCGATGGCTGACACAAAAAACGCGCTGAAAGCGCGTTAAAAGCAGCCCGCTTTCAGCGGGCTTTTGTGTATCAGACACCGATTTCAATCGGTGTCTCGCTTATTTCCCGCCCTTCTCGCCCCGAATCCTAATCACCGTGTACATAAATGCGCGGTGGGTACTGTACAGGGCGAGAAGGCGCGGAATGGATACCGTCTGTTTTAGGCGAGAGCTATCCGCGCCATCCCGCCCTTACGAAGCAGTCGCCCCTGCGAAAAACCATTTAACTTTGGAATCGCCCTGACCCAGAGACTGATTATTTGAGAGGTGATTTAACAAGGAATGAGGTGTTTGTTTGTAACATCTCAATAACTTGGGGTAAAGACCTGACAGGTTTCATCAAGACCTC
>CAYSDT010000371.1:0-3597 GCA_964429835.1 uncultured Ardenticatenaceae bacterium
AAGCACGAGCGTTGGGTGGGTCGAGGGCGACTTGTAGAACACGGCCGTTTGCTTTTGGAATGGCAGATTCACCGATGATGTGATGGATTTTCCCATTATTTGCTTCAATGTCGGCGGTCAGGGTAACGGCCGTTAATGTAGAAGGCAGCACCCGCCCGCGCATTGCCAACACCCGCTCAGCGGCAATCAACCCCTCATCAAAACTACCAGCAATATCCGATAGAGCCGCCAGCAGCAGATTGCCAAACGCATGACCGCGCAAAGATTCATCCTGACCGCCGAAGCGGTATTGCAGTAGTTGGGTCATCAACGTTTCATCGCGGGAGAGGGCGGCGATGTTGTTGCGGAAGTCGCCGGGGGGAAGTACGCCGAGTTGTTCGCGCAGGCGACCACTGCTGCCACCATCGTCTGCTACGGTAATAACGGCCGTTATATTTCGAGTATGCACCGTCAGCCCACGCAACAAGCTGGGCAATCCCGTGCCGCCGCCTATGGCGACCACCCGCGCCCCGCGCCCCTGTCGGCTGTGGTCAACCAACGATCCGACCAGTGATTGATCCGTCGCCCGAAAAGGGGCGACTAAATTCAACCCCAACCGCCATAATGCCAACAACACCATCCCGCCCCCAATGGAAAGCATGAGAATGATGCGTTGCCAAACGGGTAGTTTTCCTAAAAAAATAATGTCGTAGACAAAGGTCGGCAACCAACCCGCACGATACAATCCCGCCGCCAAATAAGCGATGCCGATGCCCGCAAACACCGCTCCCACGCCCAGCAGCAGCAACCAGCGTTTAATGCCGATGCCTAACGACAGCAGGCGAAAACCGCTGGTTATCGTCCGCCAAAAGGGTTGTTTTTTCATATTGTGGGAGAGACCTGACAGGTTTTTTACGATATTCGTGCAAAACGAGAGATGCTACTAAAACCTGTCAGGTCTTATCATGGGTTTATGGCATCGCAACAGGAATAAGATAATCGCCAGCCGCCCATCCTTCTGTACCATCGTCCAGTTGCAACTGCCACCAAAGCAAATCATTGCCTTCGGCTGGGCCGTCGATGATCAGGGCGATTTCGCCTTCGGGGGCGACGAGGATCGGGGTGTTGTTGACGCTGGGGCCGCCGCGCACAGTCACGCCAATGCCGTCCGTATTAGCAACGGCGGCGTAAAAACCAACGGTGATTTCGGCTGGGGCGATGGCTGCGTCTGGTGTGGGAATGGGTGTGAGGGTTGGAATGGGGGTGACTGTGGGCAAAACGGCCGTTTCTGTCGGAATCGGACTGGGCGGCGCGGTCAGCATGATGACGGTCGGTGGTAAAGCGGCCGTATCCAACGGCGGGCGCAGTAAAAAGGAGTTGATAATCATCCAGCCAGCCAGCAGGCCGACAAGAGCGACCAGCAAGCCGCCGCCCAGCCACGCCCACGGGATCGGCTCTTTATCATTTTTCTTTGGCGCGGTTTCATCAGTTTCGCGCTGGTTTGGATTGGGTGGAAGTTTATATTCAGCCATAGGGGGAGATTTTACCAATTTCTGAGGTGCAATGCACTTTGCAAGTGCGATGCACCCGTTGCTTAGTTGACCTCCACGATGAGGATGGTGATGTCATCCACAGGGGCGGCGTTTTGCATCCATCTTTCGATGTCGGTGGTGAGGGCATTCATCAGGTCGGCGGCGGAGCGGTGGCCGTGGGTGACGAGCGTTTGCTGCAAACGGCCGTTTCCATACGCCTCACCAGCATCATTTACCGCGTCAGGCACACCATCGCTGAACATGAGCAGACGGTCGCCCGTGTGCAGGTCGATTTCGTATTCGTCTAATTGAATGTCGGGCATCATACCTAGAAAACGGCCGTTTCCCATCAATTCCACAACCGATCCATCAGCACGGTACAGTAACGGCCGTTCGTGACCAGCACGCACATAACGTAAACGGCCGTTTTCTCTATCCAATACGCCATAAAACGCAGTCACAAATGTGTCTGCTGATGCGCGTAAAATGCCGCGATGCACGGCGGTGACGACGGCAGACGGCGTGTCGTACTGTTCCATCGCTTGCACAAAAAGCGTGCGGCTGACAGCCATGAACAACGCCGCGTGAACGCCTTTGTCGGCAACGTCAGCAATCATCACCCCCACTTTGCCATCGCCCAAAACGGCAACATCGTAAAAATCACCGCCAACCTCTCTGGCCGTTTGCAAGTAAGCGGCGAAAGTATACTCTGCACAATCGGGCAATTCGTCGGGCAGCAGCGTGCGTTGCATGTCGGCGGCCAATTCCAGTTCGTGCGCCATCCGCTCTTTGATGAGCAAATCGGCTTGGGCAGCTTGCAAGGCGGCATACGCTTTTTCAAGCGCGACCTGTTTTTCTTGCAACTCCTTGATGAGCCGCTGGTCGTTTTCGCGTGCCATTTCCATCACCCGCCGCATGATGCTGTTGGCGACAGCGGGGCTTTCGCGGGTAAGCTGGTCGAACGCCTCTTCGTCAATTTCAATAACGGCCGTTTCTATTAACGTCACACAATCGGCCGTGCGCGGCGCGTCATTCAACAAACTCATCTCGCCAAAGAAATGATTGGGGCCGCGCATGGCAAGCAACTGCTGCTCACCATCTTCAAGATGGCGCACGATGGCAACACGGCCGTTTATGACGATGTAAAAAGTATGCTCAAGTTCGCCCTGACGGCAAAGCACCGTCTCTGGCGGATAGGCACGGCGGGTCGCCACGCGCCGCAACGAACTGAGCGCGTCTTCTTCAACTTTGCCAAAAGCCGATTCAAAAATGAGGGTATTTCCTGTTGATGTGTTCATGGTTGCTTCTATTATAAGGCAAGTGTGTATCAAGTGCGACGCACCTTCGAGGTGAGTCGCACTTGATACACACTTGACACGCCCTCCATTACGGTATAAATTAGAACACATGAGCTATAAATGGATAAAAGCAAGCGAAATAGCAGAATATGTGTATTGCTCGCGGGCGTGGCATTTGCGCCACCAGCGCGGGGAAGCGATGGGTAACGTGCGCCGACGGGAAGATGGCGTGCGTGAGCTGGAAAACGGCCGTTTTCATCACAAAAAACATGGGCGCCAAGTCCAAAAATCGGTCATGCTGGAACGTGCGGCGTATCTGCTGCTGTTCATCACCATCGCCGCCATCACATTTCAGTTGGTGGGTGGCTGATGGGAAACGCGCTCGTGTGGCTTCTCATTTCGGGATTGATGGGCATAACGGCCGTTCTTTACCTGTGGAGCCGCCGATTGCGTGAAGAGAGCGGCGTACCTGCTGGCGACATTATCTACACCGACACGGGGATGTGGTTTCCCAATGATTCGGCTCTGCACGCCGCCGATTTACAACTGGTCGGCAAACCCGACTATCTGGTCGAAACTCCCGACGGTGACATCATCCCCGTAGAAGTCAAATCGGGCAACGCCCCCGCCGAACCGTGGGATGGGCATGTCTTGCAATTGGCGGCGTACTGCTTGCTGGTGGAAGAGGAATATGGAAAACGGCCGTTTTACGGCATTCTCCAATACAAAGACCGCGCCTTCGCCATCGACTACACCCCCGAACTGGAAGACAACCTGCTCAACACCCT
>CAYSDT010000372.1:0-3594 GCA_964429835.1 uncultured Ardenticatenaceae bacterium
TTAAACCCTTATTATTCTGGCTGATAACGGCCGTTTTACTCATTCTCAGCATGGCTTTTGTGAACAGCCGTGTTGGTTATGCACAAGAAGCGGAAGAGGCGACGGACACATCGTTGACCCCGCGCAGCCCATCAAGTTACCCCGCCGATCCAACTGGGGATATTAACTGGAGCGGCGGCACGTCTGGCGTGGCTGATATTCAGAATGCGTTTAATAACGGCCGTTCTGTCGAAAATAGTCAGTTGGGAACCAGCGTCTCCATGCTGACATTGCCTGCTCAATCCGAGTGGGATGGTATGAGCGATAATGAAAAGGCGTTATGGCTCATCAATCGTGAACGGATAGATCGCGGTGTGATGCCGTTGCATGATGTAGAGGACAATGTAACTGGCGTAGCGACATATTACGCTAATTATTTGCTTGACAATGACGTTTGGGGGCATTATGAAGATGGCAACTCCCCTTGGCAGCGTCTCAACAATAACCCGACGATTAACGGCTGCCATGATTCCTTGAATGTAGCTGAAAATCTGGCTGTTTTTGTTACCTCTGGTAACAGCATTGCTCTACCCATCGAACGCTCCATCTATATGTGGATGTATGATGATGCTGGCAGCAGTTGGGGGCATCGCCATGCGATTCTGTGGTATCCCTACAATGACAATAGCGGCGCAAGCGGCATGGAAGGCTTTCTGGGGATTGGTCGCGCCAATGGCGGGCCGTATCAAGGGCCATTTTCGAGCCAATGGAATTTTGCTGAGATGATCGTGATGAATGTGTTCGATCCGTGCGCGTCTTGGCAATATCCGTCCAGTGTAACCAGCATAACCCCTGCTTACGGTGAAAATACAGGGACTATCCATATTACAAATTTGGCGGGTACTGATTTTGTGACGACGGGAACAACGGCCGTTTCCTTACAAAAATCAGGCGAGACACCCATCGCCGCCACCAATGTCACCGTCGTCAGCACATCAAAAATCACAGCCGATTTCAATCTTACAGGTGCGGCAATCGGCGATTGGGATGTGGTTGTCGTCAATCCAGATGGCATGACGGGTACATTGGCTGATGGATTTGCCGTACAAGGGCCACCTCCCATCGTAACCAGCATCACCCCTGCCATTGGTGAAAATACGCGAACGATTCATATCACTGATTTGGCTGGGGCTAATTTTTTGACGGATGGGGTAACGGCCGTTGAATTACGCAAGTCAGGCCAATCATCCATCATTGCCACCAATGTTTCTGTCGTTAACGGATCACAAATCAGTTGCGATGTTAATCTTGCAGGAGCGGCAATTGGCGATTGGGATGTGGTCGTTATCAATCCAGATGACACCGTTGGCACGTTGGCTAATGGGTTTACCGTAACGATTGGCCCGTCCGTAACCAGTATCACACCCATTTTTGGAGAGAATACGGGAAGTATTAGCATCACTGATTTGGCTGGTGCTGATTTTGTGACGACGGGAATAACGGCCGTTTCCTTACAAAAATCAGGCGAGACACCCATCGCCGCTACCAATGTCACCGTCGTCAGCACATCACAAATCAGTTGCGATTTTGATCTCACAGGGGAAACGATTGGTAGTCGGGATGTTGTCGTCACTAATCCAGATGGTACAGTTGGTGTACTGGAAGATGGCTTTCGTGTAAGCGGCGCAATGGACAATCACACTTTTCTGCCCATCATAATGAAACCGTATCCGCCGATTGAACGATTGGTTATTTTTGAAGCATTTATGCGCGACACCTGAGGCATTTCACAGGCCGCCAGTTCGGTGGTCAACCAATTAGCACAAGATTATGCCAGCCAGCCCGTCATTTTTTTGGAATATGATGTCGATGATAGCGCACTTTCTGCCAGAGAATGGCGTTGGTGGAGTGCCTATAGTGGCAGCTCTGTTACCTTACCAATGGTAATGGTTGATAGTGGCAATCGAATCAGTAATGGGTACGAAGATTTTAATGCAAAGTATTCATCTATGGTGAATAGCTCGTTGGCGCGTGATGCTCAGGCAAACATAACTGCCACAGGTCAGCGCGTCGGTAATACACTTCATTTTAATGTAGAAGTGGAAAACAGAAGTAATGTTACCCTGAGTTATGGTAATAATGCGGCCGTTTGGGTCATTGTGTACGAAACATTCGGCTCATCTGGTGCAGGACGGTTGACGAATCGTTTTGTGCGAGTGACCGCCTCTACCAGCATTTCGTCCTTGTCACCTAATGGCGTTGGGAATTTCGTGGTGGACACACCCACGCTTGATGGTGTCGTTTGGGACAATTTGCGTGCAGTGGTGCTGGTAGATTATCTGCCCACTGGCTCACCTGGTGTTTATGACATGCTTCAAGCGACTTCGGTAACATCGTTTCCGTAGAAAACAGATAGCAAGTGCATCCCACCTCAAAGGTGGGTTGCACTTAGACAGTAGATTTTGGAGAAGAAATGAAAGCAAAAATTGTAATTTTACCCGGTGACGGGATTGGACCAGAAGTAGTGAAAGGGGCAACGGCCGTTTTAGACACAATCGCCCAAAAATTTAACCATACCTTTGAAACTGAAGAACAACTCATCGGCGGCATAGCCATTGACGCGACGGGTTCAGCCTTGCCAGAGGCAACGGTGACGGCTTGTAAAGCTGCCGACGCAGTGCTGCTGGGCGCGGTTGGTGGCCCCAAATGGGACGATCCCAATGCCAAAGTGCGCCCCGAACAAGGGTTGCTGGGCATCCGCAAGGAGATGGGGCTGTTTGCCAACTTGCGCCCTGTGAAGTTGTATCCCGCATTGGCAGACGCATCCCCCTTGCGCCGTGACAAGCTGGATGGCGTAGATATTCTCGTCATCCGCGAATTGACGGGCGGCATTTATTTTGGCGAACGTAAACGCTGGACGGATGAAAACGGCGAAGAGTGGGGCATGGATACGATGATTTACAGCGCGGGCGAAGTGCGCCGCATTGCCGAAATCGCTTTCAAAGCGGCGCAAGGGCGGCGCGGAAAAGTCGCCTCCATCGACAAGGCCAACGTGCTGGACAGCTCACGCTTGTGGCGTAAAACAGTCGTCGCACTGGCCGAAGAGTACCCCGATGTGGAACTGGAACACGTCCTTGTGGACGCAGCCACAATGCACCTGTTGAGCCGCCCCGCCTCTTTTGACGTGATGGTGTCGAGCAATATGTTTGGCGACATCGTGACCGATGAAGCGTCAATGTTGACGGGATCGATGGGTAATTTGCCGTCTGCTTCGTTGGGTTCAACTGAAAATTCGCATGGCTTCCCGCGTGGCTTGTATGAACCGATTCACGGTTCTGCCCCCGACATTGCGGGTAAAGGCATTGCCAATCCCGTCGGTATGATTATGTCATTGGCGATGATGCTGCGTCATTCGTTTGGGTTGGAAGAAGAGGCGAAAGTGGTGGAAACGGCCGTTTCCAAAACCATCGCTGACGGCCATCGCACAGGCGATTTGGCGCGTGATGGTGAAAAAGCGTTGAGTACAGAGGAAATAACGGCCGTTATTTTGCAAAATATGTAAAAAAGGACATGGTTCAAAATAGAGAAAATCATCTTTACAGTTCTATCAAATAA
>CAYSDT010000373.1:0-3594 GCA_964429835.1 uncultured Ardenticatenaceae bacterium
ACACAAGCATCAACGTAATGCCCTGTCTGAGTATCAAAAAGGGCAGCATGTGGTAATAACGGCGGGGACGGGTTCTGGTAAGACGGAATCTTTTTTAATCCCTATCGTGGCGCAATTATTGGAAGAGTCGCGTCAGTGGGCGATACCAGGCAAACGGCCGTTTAACTGGCAATGGTGGCAAAAAGGGAAAAAACGTGTCCCACAACGTGGACACGAAACACGCAGATCCGCCATCCGCACCTTGATTTTATACCCCATGAACGCACTGGTTGAAGACCAAATACAGCGTCTCCGTAAATCATTAGACAGCGAGAAGGCCAGACAATGGTTAGATGACAATCGGGACGGGAATCGTTTCTATTTTGGTCGATATACAGGACAAACACCTATATCTGGTAAAAGAGATAATCATAATAGAATCGGGCGGCTAAAGACCGAATTAAAACAGATGGACGAGACGGCTCAACTTGTTGCCCATGATGAGGAAAAACGATATTTCTTCCCGCAATTAGGCGGCGGGGAGATGATCACCCGTTGGGATATGCAAGAACAACCGCCTGACATTCTCATCACCAACTACAGCATGTTAAACATCATGCTCTTACGCGCCCACGAAGAGGACATGATTGAACAAACTCGTGCATGGTTGGAAGAGGATTCAAGCCATCTGTTCACGTTGGTCATTGATGAATTACACATGTATCGCGGCACACCAGGAACCGAAGTCGCTTATCTCATCCGCAAACTACTTTTGCGCTTAGGATTATTTGATCGTCCAAATCAAGTACGTTTCATCGCGGCCAGCGCGTCGTTAGAAGACAATCCCAAAGGGCTGAACTATATCCGCCAATTCTTTGCGGCCAATCCCAATACATTCAGCATCATTTCTGGAGATCACCAATTTCCCACCGCCACTTCATCACGTCCGATTCACACACAAGCAGCATCATTAGCTCAATTCTATCAAGAGCAAACCCCCGACAACTTGGGCATGGATGAAGCGACCCGGCAATTAGCCCAGAAACTAAATGTGCAGACACATAACAACAACACAGGGTTGATCCTCGGCAAAATTGTACGTCAATTAGCTGGCGACACGGCGTTGCTGGAAGCGTGCCGCGAACCAGACAGGCCGCGAGATGAGTTGCGAACGCGCTCATTCTCTGAATTGGCTGAACGTGTTTTTGGCGGGAAGGAAGAGTTGCACATAAACGCGGTGGCTGGGTTGCTGACCGCTTTGACTGGGGCAAAGGTGCATGACAAGGTACTGGATGAACAACGGCCGTTACTCCCCCTCCGTATCCATTACTTCTTCCGCAGCATGTTAGGCATGTACGCCTGTTCCGATCCAGCATGTACGGCCGTTTCCCCAGAATATCAAGGCGAAAGAACCGTCGGCAAACTATACAACCAGCCACGCATCCGCTGCGACTGCGGGTCGCGTGTTTTGGAAATGCTTTACTGCCAAACTTGCGGCGAAGTTTTTCTTGGTGGTTACAAAAGCGTAGACCCAGACGATGACAGCAAATGGCATCTTTTTCCACATTTGCCTAATCTGGAAGGATTACCCGATGCCGCCCGTGTAGATAAAAAAGCGCATAATTATGCCCTTTATTGGCCGTCCAAAAACAAACCAGTTTTTAAACCAGAATGGAATCGAAGCAACAACCAATATAAATTTACGTTTCGGCGAGCAGAACTTACACCAAATACGGCCGCTGTTCAAATCAAAGAAACAACGCCTACAGGATGGGTATATCATGTAAAAACAGCCCCCGATTTGCTGGAGGAACTTCCCCCCTTCCCCATCAAATGCCCCGCTTGCGGTGATGATCGTGAAGGAAGACGAGATTTACCCATTTCACACCCCAGACGCACCCGCTCCCCCATCGGCTATCAATTTACTGGTTTTGCCAAAATCAATCAGGTCTTAGGCGATGGCCTTATCCGTCAACTACCTGAAAAAGATAAAGACGGAAGAAAAGTTCGGAAAATCGTTCTCTTTTCCGACAGCCGCCAAGATGCAGCCAAGCTTTCTGCTGGAATTGAGCAAGGGCATTACCTCGACCTTATCCGCCAATTAACATCTCGCCTTCCCGCCCACTCAGGCGACGATGTGAACGCATTTATACGTCAACTTGATGGCAAAACACTCACATCAGAAGACGAAATTTTGGCAACCGCCTTTAGTAAAAATTTTCCACAAGAAGCTCTCGCCCTTTCAATGAGCAAGTTGGGGCAAGAGACCACAGAGCAAAAAGCGTTAGTAAAAACAGCACAAGCGCGTATCGGTGCGCCCGTAAAATTAACAAGTATACGGGACGCTCTCGAATTAGCCCTGCTAAAATTAGGCGTTCACCCTGGCGGCCCAGATTACCGTCTGCAACGCTTTGATAATGCTGGCAAGTGGGAAAATTGGGTAGAAATATATGACTTCAAACAAAACCCGCCACGTCCTAAACAATATGGCGATATAACACTAGAAGCGCAAGTGCATCACCGTAAAATCAAGGAACGCCTATTAAACAATCTCGTTGAAGTGTTATTAACTGGTATGCAAGGAGGCTTTGAAGGGTTAGGAATGGGGTTCTGCACATTTGGCTTGTCATCCGAAATAGATGCCCACAGGCAAGGCTTGCCAGCAAAACTACTGCAAGAAGTATGTGATGCCACCATTCGCATTTTGGGCGCACGCTATCGCTTTAACCGCCCCAGCACACAAGCATATCCCAATGTTCCCGGCTATTTGAACAAATACTACACCCGTATCGCCCGGCATAACCAGATTGAAAGCGAAAAACTTACTCAAGTTGTGCAACGCATCCTGTTACGTTCTCAAACGATTACGGAGCAATGGTTGTTGCAAATACCAAATCTGTATCTACGCTCCCCTGAAAATACGGCGTGGCAATGTCCGCAATGCCATCGTCTGCATTTACATTTATCTGGCGGCATTTGCACAGATACCGATTGTTTCCATGAATTGCCACAAAGGGGAGATGACTTAAACAATTTCACAGGGGAAGATTATTATGAGTTTCTTGCCAGTGACGAAGCAGGCAAGCCATTCCGCTTACATTGTGAAGAGTTGACAGGCCAAACCAATCGCGGCGATTCACAAAATCGTCAACGCTGGTTTCAGGGGATCATGATTGACAAAAATAATGAGCGTGAACAACAAATCGTCAACGAAGTAGATTTACTCAGCGTTACCACCACAATGGAAGCTGGGGTTGACATTGGCTCGTTGTTAGCAGTGATGATGTCCAACATGCCGCCCATGCGTTTTAATTACCAACAGCGTGTTGGTCGTGCTGGGCGGCGCGGCTCTGGCGTATCGGCCGCGCTCACCGTTTGTCGCGGGCGCAGTCACGATGATTTCTATTTTCAACATATTGACCGCATCACCAGCGATTCACCGCCGCCGCCCTACCTTGATCTGGAACGGGAAGAAATTTTGCGCCGCGTTCTCAATGCAGAACTATTGCGCCGTGCTTTCCAAACGATCATCTTCCTTAGCAGCGAGAAGAATGTCAATGTACATGGACAATTCGGCACCGTCGAACAATGGGTAAACAATCCAGAACGCCGAAC
>CAYSDT010000374.1:0-2307 GCA_964429835.1 uncultured Ardenticatenaceae bacterium
CTCCCCTCCGCTGGCAAAACGACGTATTCAACTGCATTAAAAGTAACCACAAGCGGCGTACATTTCCGCCTTGACCATTGGCTCGTCACCGCCTATGGGCATTACGCGATTGATACCGTCGGGCATGAGGAGCATGTGCGCCGCGTTGGCGCGTGCCGCACGCTGATTTGGGACGTTGCCCAGCAATTTCTGCGCCGACAGGTCGATGTGATTCTAGACGATGGCTTCTTTCTGCACGCCCATCGCCTGCGCTACGCCCAGTTGGCGGCGGCGATGGATGCCGATTGCACCGTCCATTTCCTGAACACGCCGCGAACAACTATCGAGGCACGGCTTGAAAA
The DNA here is from genome assembly GCA_964429835.1 of uncultured Ardenticatenaceae bacterium. Lineage (GTDB taxonomy): Bacteria > Chloroflexota > Anaerolineae > Promineifilales > Promineifilaceae > S016-13. Next base: position 342 of record CAYSDT010000374.1, read on the forward strand.
ACGCAACCAAAACCTGCCGCCCGACAGCTTTACCATCACCCCCGCAATGCTTGACCAGTTTTACGCCATGTTCGAGCCGCCATCGCCCGCTGATGGACTGTGTGTTATTGAAATTGGCGGGTTGTAGGGGGTATTTGTAAACGGCTCATTATGTTTATACAAGGGCGCGAATACGGGTGAACGCTGATAAAAACTTACCTTTTCTATCAGCGTTCACCCGTATCTGCGTCAAAATAACGATGTTGACAGAGGTAGCGTATGCAATCGCCTGCGTGGCAAAAATGAGAAAATGCCCCATCGCCCCCACCTGTGCTATACTTTCCGCAATTAGGGGATGACTGGCTTCGACGGGGAAGGCTGGCCCTGAATTGCAAGCCGAGCACGCTTTACAACTCGTAAAACTGGAAGCAAAACAATAAGTGCAAAAGCACCTACAAACACCTACAGTGCCCTTCCCCTCGCTGCTTAAACGCAGTTAGGACGGCACTACGACCTCTGAAAGGTGGTCTTGTCTATCATCATTTCGCTTGTTGACCGGGTGAGATAGGCATCATTAAAGTCAACATACGCTGTTTTGACACCGATAGGAACAGCAAAGGCTCATCGGCCCGTCGTTGGTTGACCCCGTTGGTCGGGGACCCTAACGATTAAATCAAAAGACCAACTAAGCTTGTAGACATTTAGAGGACGAATTTTTCGGACGTGGGTTCGATTCCCACCATCTCCATAGACAGAAACGCTCCCAATTGGGGGCGTTTTTGGTTTTAGAGCGGCAAGCGAGCAAGTGAGCAAGTTGCAAGCGGCAAGTTTGTAAGTGTTACTTGCCCACTTGCCACTTGCCACTTGCCACTTATAATTCCCCCATGCACAAACAAGCCCGTTTAACGGCCGTTTTCCTCTTAATCCTCCTCCTGCTTGCCTTTGGCTTGCGCTTCCATAAACTGGGCAGCCAATCCTTCTGGAATGACGAGGGCAACAGCGCACGGCTAAGCGAACGCTCCCTCGATAAAATTATTGAAGGCACGGCCAGCGATGTGCATCCGCCGCTTTACTACATCGCTCTGCACGGCTGGCGCGAACTGGTCGGCGACAGTGAATTTGGCCTGCGTTCGTTCTCCGCCTTCGCGGGTTTCCTCACGATGGCGGTAATGATGGCGTGGACACGGCCGTTTCGACATATTCCCTCTGGTCGCACTACACCATTTCACAGATGGGCGACGGTTGGTTTATTAACGGCCGTTTCTCCCCCACTCATCTACTACAGCCAAGAAACACGCATGTACGCCCTGCTCGGCCTGCTGTCCATCGCCTCATCATGGTTGCTGTTACGATGGTTACGCCACCCCAATCGCTGGCCGTTGGCGATGGGGTATGTGTTACTCATCACCGCTGGTTTGTACACCCATTATTTCTTCCCTGCCGTCATCGTGGCGCATAATCTTATTGTATTGTGGGCGATTATATGGCAGTTAAAACTGCACCTACGGTTGCAAAGTCGGCCTTCGCCGACTGAGGCTCAGTCGGCGAAGGCCGACTTTGCAGCTGTTGATGCGAATTTATTCGCCATGCCCCTGCAATGGACAGCCATGATGGTTGCCGCCTTCATTTTGTACCTGCCGTGGCTGCCCATCGCCCTGCAACAATTGGGGCGCGATGGCGCACGGGGGGATTATGGACAAATAACGGCCGTTTTTCGCTGGCTACTTCTCGGTTCAACAAGCGGGGATGGCTGGCTTTCCAGCATCGCCGTATCTGCCGCCCTGTTGATGCTCTTTCTCAGTCGCCCACGTCGCAACGGCCTCCAACTGCTGATTTTATTTGCTGTTCCCGTCGTCTTCCTTTTCCTTTTAGGCACAACCGAGCCGCAGTTTTTCAAGTTTCTGGTAACGGCCGTCACCCCCCTACTTCTTCTGATGGGGCTGGGATGGGAAAAGCGGCGTTCGTTTCAACAGCCGCTTGCGTTAGC
>CAYSDT010000374.1:2407-3585 GCA_964429835.1 uncultured Ardenticatenaceae bacterium
CAGGGGTGATGCAAACGGCCGTTAATGTCCCATTTGGCGACGCGATTACCCTTGAAGGGTACACCATCGCCCCCGAACGGCCGTTTGCGGGTGATGTGATGCAGTTGACGCTATTTTGGAAAACGGCCGTTTCTCTCGATACGCGCTACAAAGTGTTCATCCACCTGCTCGACAGCGACGGCAATCTCATCGCCCAGCGCGACAGCGAACCTGGCGGCAATCTCATGCCCACCGATGGTTGGCACGCGGGCGAGCAAATCGTGGACAATCACGGCTTACTCATCCCTGCGGACACGCCTGCGGGAACATACACAATTATGATGGGATTGTATGAGGTGGGGGGCGAAAACGGCCGTTTGCCGATTCAGGTTGATGGTGAAGTGATGGATGCGTTACGGGTTGGGGAAATCATCTTACGATGACGGAGTTAGAGAGCTGAAACTGGGGTACGCTTTGTACCAAGTCCTTCTGCTAAAAATGAGATAACCAGAGAATTCATACTAATCCCTTCTCTTTTTGCGCGTGAAGCTAAACGAGCATGTAAACTTTTAGGGACACGTTGAATGAATTTCCCGCTATATTGGCTTGCGCTATTTGGTGCAGGCACGGGGAATCCCATACTTTCCAAAGCGGCAATCGTTTCTTCTAGTGCATCCATCCCGTTTTCGATTGCTTCTTCAGAAGTTTCTCCATCTGAAATGCATTCAGAAAAATCTGGATAAGAAATTAGGAATCCACCACCCTCTTCCGTGGTTAACGGCCGTATTTCAAATGGATATTGACTTAAATCTCTCATCATTTACTCCGTCACAAACTCCACAAATTTCTTGATATAGATCGGTTTAATAGGGCGATGGGCGGGAACGGACAATGTTCGCCCATCCGTGTGAACGAATACAACATGACTCGTACCACGCTGCCTCCATTCGATGCCATAAGCACGCGCAACTGTTTTTAAACTTTCAATTCGCCAGTCGCGAGGGTTATTACGCATTTTGGGAAGGATTTTGTCTGCTTTGCCCATAAATCAAATGATACTATATGTGATAGCGTGTTGCAAGGGAGTAAATCACTTTAGGTGATGGGTTTTTGTCGGTTATGAATCGTTATTCCTGCACCAATCCCCAATAATAACATCATTACCACACTTATTACCAGCCCTAATTTATAACTGGACG
>CAYSDT010000375.1:0-3581 GCA_964429835.1 uncultured Ardenticatenaceae bacterium
AAGTTTCAATATATTCGGCAAAATTATCAATTACAACCACAATTGCCGGTTTTATTCGGTCGGGATGGTTACTGTTGTATTCGTATAGTGTGGAAACACCCACTTCGCTGAACGTCCGCTTGCGCTCGTCCACGATGTCGTTTAGCTCGCGTAAAAGTTGCTGCACACGCTCTTCATAACCGCGCTCATCGGGCATGATGATGGAGCCGACATGGGGTAATTCACGCAACATTTCTAAATTACGGCCGCCTAAATCAAGAATATGAGCGTGGAACTCATCGGGGGAATGGGTCGCCGCCAAACTGGTGATCAACGTTCGCATGAAGGTCGTTTTGCCCCATCCTGACGCGCCAAACAGAACAACATGTCCTTTGGTTACATCTATAATCAGCGGCAGCGAACTGGAATTGTACGGATCATCAGCCATGCCGACGATGGCACGCATGGCGGTCTTGTTCCAATCCATGCCATACCAAGCAGCCGTGCCGTTAAACCAATCCTGAATGAAGGGGTTGAGGGAAGACGGCCGTTCTTTTTGCCCCAGCGTCATCAATCCGATATGTTCGCCTTGCAGATATTCCTCTACCAATGGAGTGGAAAGGGTTAATTTTGTTTCCAAAAATGGCGGCCACGGGGTACGCGGCCGTTCCCCTTCCAACAACTTGTTCGCCAATTTTACGACTACATCATAAAACTTGGGCTTCCGGCCGCCCTCTCCAACTTCGGCATAGGGATACGATTCACCCGTGTACGCAATCTGCATTAACTCGATATTATCATTACCGATTTGCAAATAGCCGCGTCCGGGCATTCCACTGGGCAGATACGCCGCATCGTTACGGCGCAACATCTCGCGGCTGGTGTCCACCCCTTCAACGCGCAAACAAATGCGGAATTTGATATTCGCCCGCATTTGGTCGGAAACGCCTTTCGGCCGTTGTGAAGCGAGCAGTAAATTAACACCCTGCGCTCGCCCGACACGGGTAATACTGTCTAGCTCATCCTTAAATTCAGGATTATCGGTAATCATTTCCGCATATTCATCAATGATAATAAACAGATGCGGGTATGGCTCTTTGCTCAAATGCAGCCCTTTTGCACGATATTCGACAATATCTTTCGTGCCAGTGTCGGCATTTAGCTTTTGGCGACGCTGCATTTCGGCGTTAATGGCCGTAAACATCCGTTTCACGGCCGATGGATTTAGATTAGTGATGATGTCTACACAATGGGGCAATTTTTCAAACGGCCGAAACGCGCCGCCGCCCTTGTAATCCACCAGCACAAAGTTCAGGATGGATGGGTCGTAGTTCAAAACCAGACCGACGATTAACGTCATCAAAATCTCAGATTTGCCCGATCCTGTACCGCCGGCAAGCATTCCGTGTACGCCGTCTTTTTTGGCTTCAAAGTTCAATTCGCGCAGACGGTTGCCAGAAATGACACCGAGCGTCACCCGCAGCCAGTCGGCAAGGTCGGCATCGAGGCTGTTGTTCCAATTTTGGGTGGTAACGGCCGTTAATTTTTCTAAAAACGCCTCATCAACAGGTACGCCCATCTGCCGTGCCAATAACTGCCTGAATAAAACCGATTTTGGCAGTGCATCCACACGAATTGGCTCTTTATACTTATGATCTGATCCAGCGATGAAGTCGGTCATATTCTGAGCATACCGTCTCAACTCTTCTCTTTCATTGCCAGCATCATCTCCCCCGCCTTGCCGCATATCAATTGGCAGTGCGATCTGCAAACTCAGCGGCACAGCCCCAATTTTCATATAGCCGCGACCAGGTACATCACCAATATCAGCCACACGGCCGCCGATAATCGCCCGATACTCCGTCTGGTCAGCCAATTTCAAGGTAATACGCTCGGTAAACAGGCTAAATAGTTGATTAGACAGCACATTCAACTGGCTTACTGAAATAACAAAATGAATGCCATATGGCTTTGCCTGCCGTGCTAACGCGACAAATTTGTCCAACACACTTTCAACGCTGTCCGTTCCATTGTCAAAGGTCTCTTTGAACTCAATAAAGTTGTCGATGGCGACTAAAATGATGGGTAAAACGGCCGTTGGATTAACTTGATTATATTTATACACATCTGGCGTACCGACATTGCTGAGAATATCCTTGCGCTCTTCCACAAGATCGTCAAGCTCCCGCAACAATTGCTCCACACGCTCCTCATACCCCTCTTGATCAGGAATGATGACTGAGCCAACATGGGGCAACTCTTCCAAAACAGTCAAATTACGGCCACCCAAATCCAACACATACACCCACAAATGGTCTGGTGAATGTGTCGCCGTCAAACTAACAATTAACGAACGAATAAAGGTCGTCTTGCCCCATCCCGACGCGCCAAAAATAGCCACATGCCCACGCGGCAAATTCACCACCAATGGCAATTGGGATGCCGCATATGGATCATCAACCAAACCAACGACGGGGCGCATCGCATAATTTTCCCAATCATGCCGATCCAGCCATCCATTGTCACCATTCATCCATTTATTCACCGATGGGTTCAACGTTAACGTGTCGTCCCGCTTCTGCCCCATCATAATTTTATCCACGTCATCTAAATATACATCTGACGTGATCGCTTTTCTCTTAACATCCTGCGTGACCAGCAGCTCAGACAGCGAGAGTTTGAAGGGAAGGAATTCAGGCCATGGAGCGCGTTGTTCTTCAATCCCATTAGCACGCGCCATTGCATCCAACGAAGCAACAATTGCTCGAAATAGTTCGGGCGGCTCTTGATCTTCATCAGGGTTATACGTTTCACCACGTTCACGTTCACGTTCAGGCCATTTCACATTAACAATGGGAGATTGATCGGGATCAATATATTTTTCACCAGTGTAAGCCAATTGAACCAGTTCAATCTCTTCGTTACCTACTTGCAAATAGCCGCGTCCAGGAATACCGCTGGGCAAAAAGGCGGCATCAGAACGGCGTAACATTTCGCGGCTTTCACCTGGCGTTTCCACTCGCAAACAGATACGGAATTTGATATTGGATCGCATCTGATCCGTCACGCCGCTAGGACGTTGCGCTGCTAAAATAAGCGACACCCCTTGCGCCCGCCCAACACGGGTGATGGTTTCTAGCTCCGATTTATACTCCGAACGGTCGGCGATCATCTCGGCAAATTCATCAATGATAATAAACAGATATGGATAGGGTGAGTGGCTTTCATGAAGCCCTTTTTTACGGTAATCAACGATATTTTTCGTTCCCGTCTCTACATTTAATGCTTGCCGCCGCTGCATTTCTGAATTGATGGCGGTAAACATGCGCGTTACCCCCTCCCCTTCCAGATTGGTGATGATGTCTACACAGTGGGGCAACTCTTCAAAGCCGCTGAATGCGCCTCCTCCCTTGTAATCCACCAGTACGAAATTCAACACGGTAGGGCTGTAAGTGACAGCCATTGCGGTAATCATCGAGATTAGTAATTCCGATTTACCCGATCCTGTGCTGCCAGCAACCATGCCATGAACACCGTCTCGCTTGGCTGAAAAGACCAATGTACGCGGCTTATTGCCAGACATAAGCCCTAATTTTACGCGC
>CAYSDT010000376.1:0-3563 GCA_964429835.1 uncultured Ardenticatenaceae bacterium
TAACGGCCGTTCTTGACCCGCGCAGTCGGTTGCGAATTGTGATCACCATGCGGGCTGATTTTATCGACAAACCATTACAATATGTCGATTTTGGCGATTTGATGCGCCAACGGACGGAATTTGTCCTGCCCCTCACCACCGACGAGTTAGAACAGGTCATCGTTAAACCCGTAGATCAGCAGGGGATGACGCTGGAGGCGGGATTGGTCGCCCAAATTATCCACGATGCGGGCAATGAGCCGGGCTTGTTGCCGCTATTGCAATATGCGTTGACGGAACTGTTTGATGGGCATGAAAACGGCCGTTTAACCAAATCGGCTTACGAAGAAAACGGCGGCGTACTCGGCGCACTCGGCCATCGTGGTGATGATATTTATCAACAATTGAGTGCCGATGAGCGCGACTCTGCCCGTCAACTGTTCTTACGTCTCATCACTTTGGGCGAGGGGGTTGAGGACACTCGCCGTCGTGTGCGTCGTTCGGAACTATTGTCTATGCAAACGGCCGTTTCGCTGGATGGCATCATTGATAAATTCGGCGCACACCGCCTGCTCACCTTCGACCGCGATCCTATCACCCGTGAACCAACGGTTGAGATTGCACATGAGGCGTTGTTGCGTGAATGGGGGCAATTGCGCGATTGGGTGGCGGATAATCGGGATGATATGCGGATGGGGAGGGTGTTGGAAACGGCCGTTAATGAGTGGCAAGCGGCGGATAAAGATGAAAGTTATCTGCTGCGCGGCTCGCGGTTGGCGCAATTTGAAGGATGGATGGGGGAAACGGCCGTTGTTCTCACCGCCAACGAACAATCTTTCCTGAATATAAGCATCTCTTTACGAGAAGAGGAACTTGCCGCCGATGAAAAGCGGCAGCAACGGGAACTGGAAACGGCGCAACAGTTAGCCGAAACGGAACGATTACGAGCCGATGAGCAAACTCAATCGGCCGGCAGATTGCGTAAATGGGCGATGGCGTTAGCTGGTGTTTTAATTATCGCTGTTTTATTTGCGATTGCGGCCGCCATGTTCGCCCAGCAATCACAGCAAAACGCAAACGTCGCCGCCACCAGACAGGTTGAAGCGTTAGCCAACGCTGAATTAGCCGCCTCCCGCGAAGCGGAAGCAGTCAACGAATCCAACCAACGCGCCACCGCCGAAGCCATAGCGATAGACGAAAGTATCCGCGCCGATGAACAGCGCGACAATGCCATCGCCGCCGAAGCTACTGCCGAAGCAGAATCCATCTTCCGCGCCACCGCCGAAGCCATAGCCGTAGAGGAACGTGAGGAAGCCCAGCATCAGGCCAGCATCGGTTTTGCATCGCAAGCATTAACCGAACTTAATGGCAAATTCCCCGAACGCGCTGTCCCATTGGCATTAGAAGCTCTGGAAAACTATCCGTACACATGGCAAGCGGAACGCGCATTAGGTCAATCTGTACTGGAAAGCCGGATTCAACTGATTCTTGAAGGACATGATGAGGCTCTTAATTATGCTGTCTGGTCACCCGACAACAGTCGCATTGCTACTACAAGCAAGGATCACACAGCTATCATATGGGATGGACAAACAGGCGAAAAATTATTCACGCTATCTAATCATTCAGACAATGTATTCCATGCGGGTTGGTCGCCAGATAATGAGAAAATTGCAACAACCTCATTTGATGGTACAGCCCGAATATGGAATACGGCTACAGGCGAAGAGTTATTCGTGCTGGCAAACCATGAAGATAACGTGTATCGCGTAGCGTGGTCACCAACAGGGGATTACTTAATCACCGCCAGTGAAGATGGTACGGCTAAGGTATGGGATGGGGACAGTGGGGAAGAGTTGTACACACTCCCAAGCGACAATGAATCACCTATGTTTGCCGTTGCGTGGTCGCCAACAGGCGATCAGGTTGCTACAGGTGATTTCGCGGGCGGCATCATTATGTGGGACAGTGCGACTGGTGAAAGAATGTTCTCGCTTGACGGGCATGAAAATTTCATCAATCAAATCGAGTGGTCTCCTAATGGAGAACAAATTGTCACAGCGAGCGACGATCATACCGCCCGCATATGGGATGCGGCAACGGGAGCCGAACTACACACGCTTACTGGTCACACAGCATGGGTTCCAAATGCGCTATGGTCACCTGATGGCAGCCGCATTGCGACATCTTCTGAAGATGCTTCGGTTCGGATGTGGGACGCAAACACAGGCGAAACCATATTTATCTTCGATCCTGGCGATTTGCAAGGTGATCGAGGTTATCCCAATTATATTAGCTGGGCACCTGATGGGGAGTATCTTGCAACCACTCGCTTTGATGGCACGATAACAATACTTAACGCCGCCACTGGTGCCAAACTGTATACGCTGCCTGGCAGCAGTGCTGATCCCACAGGCTTAAACTGGTCTACCAATGACCGTCTTGTGGCAAGCAGCGGGGATAGTGTAGCCAGAGTGTGGGATGTATCCCAACGTGCAAACCTTTTCACACATGGCGATATAACCAAAGGCGCAACAAGTTGGTCACCATCAGGCGACAAGTTAGCTATAGGAGATTACGGTGGAACCGTGCAGATATGGGATACAGGCACATGGGAAGAACTACTATCTATTTCTGTAGATGAACAACCTGTGTGGAAAATGATGTGGTGTCCATCTGGCGAATGTATTGTTACCCGCTCCTTTAGTGGATTGATCAAGATATGGGATGGCACAACAGGTGAAGAGTTACTGTCCATTGAAGACCTTCCGGGTATTGGTTCCTTAGCCATATCACCCACAGGCGATCAGTTAATTTCGGGAAACGCAGATGGTATAGCTCAGATATGGGATGCGTCTACAGGCGAACTGTTATCTACATTTAATGGGCATGATGGCGTAATGATTCTACGAGCAAATTTATCGCCTGATGGTCAACATGCTGTGACAAGCGATGTGTCGAATCGCGCTCTCATTTGGGATGTAGAATCTGGGGAAATAATGGCTACATTACAACCAGAAGAATCTGGTTGGATGACAGCGGCTGTATGGTCACCAGATGGAAAACAAATCGCTACGCACAGTGACGATATAATTGGCGGCCGTATTTGGGATGCAACAACGGGCGAACTATTACAAGCGTTCAGAGGTCACTCTGGTTCGGTATGGGGTTTGGAATGGTCGGCATCAGGGGATCGTATCCTAACGTCTTCTGGAGATTCTACAGTCAAACTTTGGGATGCTGAAAATGGCGTAGAACTACTTTCTTACTCGTTTGATGATTGGCCGATGGCGGCTTGGTCGCCAGATTATCAACAAATTGCTGTTTCATTAGGTAATGGTGATGCCAGAATTATTGATGTGCATTGGAACAGTTATGAAGAATTGCTTGAGTATGCTCGTGAAAATCGACTCATCCGTGAGTTGACACCAGAAGAGCGGGGGCAGTTTGGATTGCCGTCAGCAGACGATTGAAACAACACAGGTAGAGCCGTTCCGTTGGGGCGGCTCTACCTTCGGGTGCATCTCATTTTGGGGGTAAGATGAGATATTCCTGCGACATCGGTTAAAAACCGATGCCTGACA
>CAYSDT010000377.1:0-3554 GCA_964429835.1 uncultured Ardenticatenaceae bacterium
AATATCCATGCACGGGAAGCATTTCGGCAACAATCTGTATTAGCGGCCGTTTGTGTGGGGCAAATCAGTGGGTTTGGCTGGCGCAGTTACACGCTGGGATTACAAGCATTATTACAACACCTCTCCCAGAAAGGGAAAAAGGCTTAAATCAAATATGGATTTAAGCCTTTTTCCGTGTAATGACACGTCGTTGTTATGATGTTAGCTGTGATGTTGCTCCGATGTGACAGTGCAGAGTTGTGATGATGTAATGTTGCTGTATTGCGGTTACGATGTTGCTTCGATGTTAGTTGTAATATGTCAATGATGCGGTTTCAATGTTAGCGTTGACGCTGGTGCGATGTTCGCTGTGATGATATTGCATTGTATTGCGCTGTATTGTGTCACTGATTGAAAGTATAGCAGGTGAAAGTTACAAACTTCGTTACAGTTTTCACAAACTTGTCATTTGGAATGTGTTAATGCTTTTGAAACACCTAAATTGGCAATTTAGTGAGCAATTATTTGCTTATAACGGCCGTTTCCCCCAATAAAAAACTTTCACTTTGCCTTCAGCAATTAACAAAACGGCCGTTTTTACGGGCAACGTATGGTTCTTGCTGTTTTTTGTGGGTAATGAGGGAGTCCTGCCCGATCAAAAAAGGTTCACTTTTACAAAAGTGAACCTTTTTTGTTGTGTTTGAGGATTAACGGCCGTTTGCCCATCACCCATACTTCTCGTCCGCTTTCTCAAAAAGCATTGGCTGCATTTTTTGCGCCTGACGGGAATATACAACGCCAACATTGGAATTTAATCGTTCCAGCGCGGCACGGTGGTATTCTGAATTAGCCTCAAACCCGATGAATTGCCGATTTAATTGTTTGGCGGCAACGGCCGTTGTTCCACTCCCCATAAAAGGATCCAATACTGTTTGATTCTCAATCGTCGTCAATTTTATCAAAAATTCAATCAACTGAATTGGTTTTTGCGCTTCATGGAGACGTTTTTCGTTTTTGCCGAAGCCAAACTCAAGCACATTCGTTGGGTTGCTCCCCTGTACTTGGCACTCCTGAAAATTCATCGCCCCAACCCCATGTTGAAGCACATTATCGGCAATCGTTCCCCCAATTTTGTATGGCTTAATGAACCAGGCGATGGGTTCGAAAATAGGAGCAAGATTGCCCAGCCGCCATCCATGCCACTGCTCCGCATCTTGTGTCAATCCGCGACGGTCATACACAATGCTCAATCTTTGCGCCCGATGGTGTGCAGATGGCTTTTTCCACGCAAGCATATCTTTCAACAAAAAACCGTTGTCTTCAAACACATTGATGACGCGGTGTATCGTCCGTCTTGCGCCAAAAACAAACAGCGATGCACCAACCGTCATTTTAGGCATTAGCAGTTCAATCCATGATTGACACCACATTTGATACTCCTTGCCGATGTTGCGGTCAGATCGTGACCAGCCATTGATTGGTTTTCCCCGTCGCTTAAACGCAGACTTTCCCTTTTGTGCGGGGGATTGACCCAATAAAGCCGAATTTGTATTCTCGTGCAACACATCCCAATCATCCAGACTGATTCCATAGGGAATGTCTGAAAGGAACAGATCAACACTATTATCTGGCAGCAACGGGATGTGATCTCGGCAATCACCAAGTGTTATTTTATTTTGATATTTTTCGTCCATACCATTACTCCACATCAAAAATGCCGTTGTCGGCAACCTTGTTTACCGCTTGGATGCGATTATCTACCCTGCGTGATTTCAGCACTTCTTTGATCGCATCCTCCCGTGACAGGCGCATAATACGCTCACGCTCACTTGCCAGAAATTGAAGAGCTTCCTGTTTTGAAATAGCGATGGATTCTATCAATGCGATTTTTTCTTCACGCCATAAGCCAGCGATGCGCTTATCAAAGCGTAACATCGCCAGATTTACAACTTGCCAATACGCCATCGCGCTTTTTGAAGGGTTTAGTGCTTCTACCGTTTGAAAAATTGTGTGGGAAAGGGCAATCGCTTGATCTGTACCAGCCATATCAGCATAACGTACCCCAACTGCCAGATGGGTGTATGTTGAAATCAATACTGAGCGTGATGCCGCTTGTTGATAAATTTGGCTGGTTCGTGATGGTAATTGATAAACAGGGCAAACGATCATGGCATACGGTTTACCATGCTTCCAAGTATCCATCGCTTGCACTTTGAAGTCTTTTTGATTTTTTGCCGTGCGACTGAGGCGGAACGCCTTTGCATCGGCGACAAAACTGTAATTTGCGCTTACACACTCAACATCGGCAACATCCGCCCGCTCTTTTAAGACGAGACTTGAAAAGCCGATCGCTTTATACGCTTCATGAATGATTATATCTGTATATTTGGAGTACAATTTCTCGGCCGTGCTGTCATGCCGATAAGCTTCTGGAATCACACCACATAATCTTAAATGACCGAGTAATACTTCAAGCCCTGCTTGACTTATCTCTGCGGATAAATCCGCTTCCATCTTTTCTGTACCAATACTGAATTTGCCATCAAATTGGCTTATCTCATTAACCCAATGTTGCCGATGGTTTTGTTGTTGTTTAGAAATTACAGCCATAGCTATTCCTCGAATAATTTGTGTGGTCGATGGTGAAGTATAAGCTGTTGGGGGGTGTTTGTGAAGGTAAACGGCCGTTTATCCCAATAAAAAACTGCTTCACTTTGCCTTCAGCAATTAACAAAACGGCCGTTTCCCCCAATTCCAACCCTGATAATGTCCCCATCCGTTCATTTTCCAAATCCGATGTTGTCACACAAAACGGCCGTTTACAATCTACAATGCAAAAACAATTTTCAACGCTTCATCAATCCGTTTCATTTCAACGGCCGTTAATACCCCCCGCACCTTAACCAATCGCATCCGATGATCAACAGGACGTGTTTGCAAACAATCGGCAATAGATTTTTTGGATAATCCATTTCCTTCAGCAGCCGTAATCGTAACATTGGTCTGAATACGCCCCTTTTTCGCATTCCAGGCTGTAAGCGGTGTAACTTGAATGACTGGTACACGTCGGTTATAGATATTGTTGGTCACGATGACACACGGCCGTATTTTTCCTGTTTCTGATCCTTTCGCAGGGTTCAGGTTAATATCAACAATCATTCCTCGCTTCAAAATGGTCATTCAGGCCATCCTTCAAGAGCAACATCTGTCAACTCTTGCAAATCAGCATTTTCTTCATACAACGATGCGTACAAATTGGCTGATTGTTCCAACAGAACTCGCTCTTTTTCTTCTTTTAAGCGCGTCAATGCGGCACGAACCAACGAACTTCTATCCTTAAATCCATATTGCTGATACATGCCGACAAATTCTATGAGCGGCGATGAAAGACTAAATTTTGCTTGCTGCATAATTGCACCTCGTTTTAAGACCCTTATTTTAGGTCTAATTATACAGTCTTGGTTTGCAGGATGCAAAACGGCCGTTTCCCATCTCGCCCCAATCCGCGTCCCCCTACACGATAACCCCCCAATCCGCTACAATCCCCACATGGATATTTTGAACGGATTAAACGA
>CAYSDT010000378.1:0-3551 GCA_964429835.1 uncultured Ardenticatenaceae bacterium
GCCGAGGGGCTGCTTGCCCCCATCGGGATTGCGGCGTTGGAAAACGGCCGTTTTCTAATTGCAGAAGACGGCACAGGAGCCTACGACGACAGCGCGGGGATCAGCCTCATGCTCGCCGACGGCAGCATCGGGCGACTGGTGTCGGGATTTGCCAGCGGGCTGGATTCTGGCGATCTCAGCGGCTCGCCACTGGTCGGCATATCCCCAGATGGGGAGACGGTGTACATCGGCAACTTTGGCGAAGGGCATTTGTGGACGCTCCCCGTCGCCGACGTGCCAGAAACATTGCCCAACGAACCACTCGCTCCCGAAGATTTAGGGCAGGCAATGTTGCCGTTGAATAGCGTGCGGATGGTCAACCCCTATGACATCACCTTTGATGCCGATGGCGTACCCGTCATCACCGATTCAACGGGGGATGGCGTTGCCACAGAAAACCCCGACGGCACGACGAATTTCCTGCACCGCTTCGCACCGATAGTTGATCCCACCAATGAAAAGCTGTTTATTTCGCCCGTGCCGACGGGGATTGAGCGCATTGGCGACGAGTATTTTGTGACGCTGCTCGGCGGCTGCCCGTTTCCTGACGGCGGCGGCGAGTTGGTCGCCATTGACGGGGAGCGCAATCAGCGCATCGTGGTGGACAATTTGAACATGCCCATCGACGTGGCACGAGGGGCGGATGGCACGATTTGGCTGCTGGAATTTGCCACCTTCACCCCCGATGCGTCCTGCTTTACGGGGATGGGCTACCAGCAAGACACGGGGCGATTGAGCCGTTTGATTGATGATGGCACGGGCGCGTACACGCTGGAAACGGTCGTGGCTGAGTTAAATTTCCCAGGCGCGGTGTTGCCGATGCCTGATGGCAGTTTGTACATTACGGAAGTGATGAACGGCCGTTTATTACACATCACCTTCGGCGATCAAGCCACCATTATCGAAGAAACTGACGAACCCATCGCCGCCGCCCCGCCCGCCCATCGGGAAATTGAGGATGTGGATGAAGCATTAACGGCCGTTATCTCCCGCAACAACCTGCAATCCCATCCCGGTGAAGAATTACGCCAAGATGTAAACCCACTGACCACATTGGGGGAAGCCCTTTTTTTCGACCCGATTATGTCGGGCGACAACAACGCCTCATGCGCCACTTGTCACCATCCCAGCTTGGCGATGGCCGATGCCCGCGTGCTGCCCATCGGCACGGGCGGCGCGGAATTGGGGCCGCAACGGGATTTTGTTGAGCGGGTGACGTTGGGCGCGGATGCCAGCGAACCCCGCAAACATGATGGCGACGTGAACGCCATGACGGGCGAAGTGACCGTCATCAATCCATTTATGGGCGTTTTTGTGCCGCGCAACAGCCCCACTATCTTGAACGCCTCCCTGTTGGAAGTACAATTTTGGGACGGCCGTGTGCAAAGCGACGCGATGGGTGATGTCGTGACCACGCAAGAGGGCGCGGTCAATAAATTAGAATTGACCGATGCCGTCTCCACGCAAGCACTCTTCCCATTGACCAGTTTGCACGAAATGTCAGGCGCAACGCTGGGCGATTTAGCCCCGCAGGAAATACGCAACCAACTCGTCGCCCGATTAGAAGCGATGCCCGAATATCGGGCATTATTTGAAGCCGCTTTTGGCGACGATGCCATCACCACCGAGCGGCTCGCGCTGGCAACGGGGGCGTATGAAGCCCGCTACATTTTCACCGACGCGCCGTGGGATGCGTATGTGGATGGCGATTTGACCGCGCTTACACCCGAAGAAAAAGAGGGCGCATTGCTCTTTTTTGGCGAACGAAACACGGCCGTTAATTGCGCTCAATGTCACACAGGCGACCTGTTCACCGATTTGGGCTACCATAATTTGCTCGTGCCGCAGTTGGGGCCGGGCAAAGGGTTCGGCGATAATGGGCGCGAAGATTGGGGGCGCAGCCTGATCAGCTACGACCGCCGTGACCAATACGCCTTCCGCACACCCTCTTTGCGAAACGTCGCCCTCACCGCCCCGTATTTTCACACGGGCGCGTATGCCACACTGGAAGCGACCATCGCCCACCACGCTGACATTTGGGAAAGCGCGGCAAATTACGACCCATCCGCCCATCTGCCGCCTGCTTATTACAGCAGCGTGCGGCCGTTTGAGCCAGAAAAACAAGGCCATTCCGCCACCCCCATTTTAAGCGATGGGATGCCCCTCACCGAAGGCGATATTGCCAATTTAACCGCCTTTTTGCACGCGCTTACCGACCCAGCGGCGATGGATTTAGGCGCGTTCGTACCCCAATCTGTCCCCAGCGGCTTGCCGTTAGACCCATTGCCCGACATGGAAGAAGTCCGCGCCGCGCTTGACCGTGACACGCAAACGGCAACCATCGCCCCCGAAGAAGATGTACCGCCACCACCGTTAGGTTGGAAATTTATGGACGGCACAGATGAGGCCGCGCTGACCTTCAAAAATGATGTATTCACAACGGCAACTTTTGAAGACCCAGGGGCAATGATGGGCAGCGGCTTGTGCTGGATCGATTATGACAACGATGGCTGGTTGGATTTATATTTTCTCAACAGCTACGCCCAAGAGGAGATCGATTATTGGCAAACGCAGGGCGGACTGCCCCAAAACGGGCTGTTTCGGAACGATGGCGGTCAATTTGAAGATGTCAGCGTCGCCAGCGGGGCGAATTTATCCATGCGCGGCAACGGCTGCCTCGCCGCCGATTTGAACGCTGACGGCTGGACGGATTTATTCCTCACCGCCGACGGCACAAACGCGCTACTGTGGAATAACGGGGACGGCACGTTCAGCGAAGGGGCGATGGATGCAGGCGTGGCCGATGCCGAGTGGAACAGCACGGCCATCGCCGCCGATTTGAACCGCGACGGCCATTTAGATATGTTCGTCGGCAGCTTCATCGACCTCGATTACGGCGTACCCCGTCCCACTGGCGCGTTCCCCGGCGACTATTACGGCCTGCCCGACCATCTGTACCTGAACAACGGCGACGGCACGTTCACCGATGTCGCCGAAGCGGTCGGACTGCGCTTAGACGGCCGTGCATTGGGCGCAATTTTCAGCGATTTGGACAATGACGGCGACCTCGACCTGTATATCGCCAACGATGGGCAAGCCAATCGGCTCCATCTATACGAAAGCGATGACAGCGACATTGGCTTTCACTTTGTAGACGGCACAAAAACGGCCGAAGTCGGCGACACGGGCAGCGGCATGGGGGTCAACAGCGCGGATTACGATAACGACGGCTGGTTTGACCTCGTGGTCAACAATTGGGAAGCAGAATTAAACGCCATCTATCGCAACGAAACGGGCGATGGAAATAGAGATGAACTCGCGTTCCGCTACAGCACCTATCGCATCGGAATGCGTGGCTTGGGCAATGACATGACGGGCTGGGGGGTGATGTTGGCCGATTTTGACCACGATATGGACGTGGATTTGATGACGGTAAACGGCCGTGTTCCAGTCACAAATTGGGAAACCGACCCCGAACTGGTGCGTCTGTACGGCAATCGCTGGTCAGACGG
>CAYSDT010000379.1:0-3514 GCA_964429835.1 uncultured Ardenticatenaceae bacterium
TCCATGCCCACCCCGACATTGCCGTGCATTTGCATATGGATGAGCGCAGCGCGGGCTTTTTTGCGTTGGGGATGGCGTTGGAAATGGATGCGCCTGTGGCGTTGTTATGTTCGTCAGGAACGGCCGTTTCCAACTATTTCCCGGCCATCATCGAAGCGAAGATGAGCCACGTCCCGCTCCTTGTCCTCACCGCCGACCGCCCGCCCGAACTGCGCCACAGCGGCGCAAACCAGACCATCGATCAGGTCAAAATCTACGGCGATCAGGTGTTATGGAGCGTGGATATGCCGTTGCCAGAAGAAAATCCATCGGAAACCGTAATCCGTAATCTTGCCGCCACTGCCGCCCGCGCCTACGCTGTCGCTAATGGTATTGTTAAAGGTGCGGTGCATTTGAACTTCCCGTTCAGGAAACCCTTGCAAGGAAATGAATTGCAGATTGCAACTCAACGATTGCAATCTGCAAGTATTAAGTTGCAAATAGGGAAGTTGTTGCCAACAGCCGTTCAAATTGAAGAGTTAGCGGCGATGGTTGAGCAATATCCGCGTGGTCTTATCATTTGCGGGCCGCGTTGTCCGCGTGATGGGTTTGAAACGGCCGTTATCACCCTCTCCCACAAAATCGGCTACCCCATTTTAGCCGATCCGCTCTCTGGGGTACGCTGGGGAAAAAGAGAGATTAAGAGATTGGAGATTGGAGATTATGATGCTCCGCAATCTCCAATCTCCCAATCTCCCAATCTCCCAATCTCCGGCTACGAGACATATTTGCGTCACGATCCTGCGTGGGACGAGCCGCAGGTGATTATTCGGTTTGGTGCGGTTCCGCTTTCCAAATGGTTGAACGACTATCTGGGGCGGATTGCACCTGTGCATCGGGTGCATGTGCGGACGAATGGGGTGTGGGCTGACGACAGCCATCGCACGACCACTTTTTTGCAGGCGGATGAGGCGGAGACGTGCAAACTGTTGACGGCGCGGGTAAGCGAGCGGGTGGATAGGGGGTGGGAAACGGCAGTTTACACTCAGGACTCAACCCACTGGAAAACCATCACCCCCGCGCTGCGTGATGGGGCATGGTTTGATGGAGCAGTGGTCGCCGAAGTGGTGGCGATGGCCGCCGCGCAATCGGTGATCGTGATGGGCAACAGCTTGCCCGTGCGCCATCTGGATCAATTTGGGCAAGCGGGCGGCAAAGCGATCCGCGCTTACGCCAATCGCGGCGCGAGCGGGATTGACGGCAACATTTCGACCGCGCTGGGGGTTGCCGCCGCAACCGATGATCCCGTCACCCTTGTCATCGGTGATGTGACCTTTTTCCATGATATGAACGGGCTGATTATGGCAAAAGACGCGCCCAACCTGAGTATCGTGTTGATCAATAATGATGGCGGCGGCATTTTTCGGCGGCTGCCCATCAGCCAAATTGAACCGCCGTTCACGGAACTGTTCACCACCCCGCACGGGCTGGATTTCAGCCATGCGGCGCGGCTGTATGGGTTGGCGTACACAGTGGCGACAGGGCGCGAAGAATTCCGGGCGGCGTTTCGCCAAAACAGCCCCATCGCCCGTATAATTGAAGTGAAAACAAACGGCCGTCTGGATTATGAACGATGGCGGGAATTGAGTGAGGGAGCGGGGGAGCAGGGGAGATGAGGAGCAGGGGAGATTGTTTCGCCCCTGCTCCCCCGCCCCCCTGCTCCCCCGCTCTCCGAAGGAGAATTATGATTAACTGGACAACTGTAAAAGAGTACACCGACATTACCTATAAAAAAGCGGACGGCGTGGCGCGGATTGCGTTCAATCGGCCGGAAGTGCGGAACGCATTTCGCCCCAAGACGGTGGGCGAACTGTACGATGCGTTTGTGGACGCACGGGAAGACCATTCCATCGGCGTGGTGTTGTTCAGCGGCGAGGGGCCATCGCCCAAAGATGGCGGCTACGCCTTTTGCAGCGGCGGCGACCAGCGGGCGCGCGGGCATCAGGGGTATGTCGATGAAGATGGCACGCCGCGCCTGAACATTTTGGAAGTGCAGCGGCTGATTCGCTTTATGCCCAAAGTTGTGATTGCGGTTGTGCCGGGATGGGCGGTCGGCGGCGGCCACAGCCTGCATGTGGTGTGCGACCTGACGCTTGCCAGCAAGGAACACGCCATCTTCAAACAGACGGATGCGGATGTGACCAGCTTTGACGGCGGCTACGGCTCGGCGTATCTGGCGAAGATGATCGGGCAGAAACGCGCCCGCGAGATTTTCTTCTTGGGGCGTAATTATTCGGCGCAGGAAGCGGTGGAGATGGGGATGGTCAATGCGGCCGTTCCGCATGATGAGTTGGAAGAGACGGCGTACCAATGGGCGCAGGAAATTCTGGAGAAGTCGCCGACTTCTATCAAAATGCTTAAATTTGCGATGAACCTGACGGATGATGGGATGGTGGGGCAGCAAATCTTCGCGGGCGAGGCGACGCGCTTGGCGTACATGACGGATGAGGCGAAGGAAGGGCGTAATGCGTTTCTGGAGAAGCGGAAGCCTGATTTTACGGATATTAAGTGGTTGTCGTAATTTTGCGGTTTATTTAGTAATAGTTGAGTGAAGGATATAAAGAAATGAGTAACGATATTCCAAATTCAGTAATTGGGTCTGTTTCATCGGTAATAGCACAACATTATTATAGCCACTCTAAACTTAATATGTTGTTCATGGAATCTGGTGCGCCAGGTGATGTGCCTGTAGGAAATTGTGAACAGAAATGCAGCACTTGGCTAAAGCGTTGTAACGATAATTCTTCAGT
Organism: uncultured Ardenticatenaceae bacterium; assembly: GCA_964429835.1. Lineage (GTDB taxonomy): Bacteria > Chloroflexota > Anaerolineae > Promineifilales > Promineifilaceae > S016-13. Next base: position 2,790 of record CAYSDT010000379.1, read on the forward strand.
TGATGGTCTTTCGGTTCTTGGCGAAGTAATCCAAAGATATATGGATAATGAAGGAACAAAAGAAGGTCAAGAACGAATAAAAAACTCCCTGGCTAAAAATCAACTTGGCTATCAGCTAAACGGCGTAATCATATTGGCTGGCTCTAACGCAACATCTAAAACACTTATTGATTATTTTAAGTCTGGTGATTTTGCGTCCATTGAGAAAGAGTTTGAACGAGCCTTAATTCATATCAACACCGATCCTCACGCATCAATTACTGCATCATGTTCAGTTATTGAAGCCCTTTGCAAGACATATATTGAATCATTTGAACTGGAAATGCCGCGCAAACAAAGTGTTGTTCCGCTCTGGAAAGCGGTAAAGCAGCATTTAGCACTCAATACAGATTATGTTTTGGCTGGAGATGAGAATAAAATTATTCAGGGATTATCATCAGTTGTAGATGGAGTTGGTGCATTTAGAACTCATATTGGTTCTGCTCATGGACGAGGTAAAAAACCTCCAAACATAAAAGTATCAGAAGCAAGATTAGCAGTAAATGCTTCTCACACGCTTGTGACATTTATTATGGAGCAGTGGCACACAAATGCCTAACAATGGCATGTGAAATATAGACGTATGGTGAACTGGATGGATTGGTGGAACAAAAACAATGGATACACGATTGATGAGCCTAAAAGAGGTAGAAACAACAGGATTAGCTGTGTTAGCACGCGAATTA
>CAYSDT010000380.1:0-3507 GCA_964429835.1 uncultured Ardenticatenaceae bacterium
AACAGACAATGACCTTCTGGCGCAAGAAAACGAAGGAGTGGACGACGCATGAGTTAACGGTTGGGGCATACAAAACGGCCGTTTCCTACCAACCCCTCATGCCCGCCGAAGGCGGTATCTTCTTGGGCAGTCGCAAAGGGGGCGAATTAACGACGGGAACATTGAACCGCATCACGCTATCGCGGCTGGTGCAGCGACTGGGTGTCGGCGCGGGGTTTTATCGTGTGGAAATATGGTTTAACCATAAAGGGGAGTCGCGTGAGCGAAAAATTGGGACGCTTTCCGCCCACGATTGCCGTCATTACTGCGCCACCGACATGGCACGGAAAGGGTATACGATAAAGAAGTTGATGGATTGGTTCGGCTGGACTTCGCCCGCGATGGCGATGCGTTATGTGGAAAGTGCAGAGATTCATGTGCGCGATATGGGGTGATCCATGGGGTTTGAGATGTTATCACCAGCGATAACGTGTAAATCCCCCCACTCTGGATTGAACCTTTTTGAGGGATTGGTTCCCTCGTGCAAACATATCTCCTTGTTGAATATAACTATACATTATATTATAATCCATTCAATTATAATCAACATCATGGAGCATCTATATGAATTTTGTCGGCAGAGAACGCGAGTTGCAAACCTTAGAAAATTTTTACCAATCGGCCAACGCAGGACTTCTCATCCTCTACGGCCGTCGACGCATTGGCAAAACGAGCCTTATCGCCCGCTTTTTAGAACAACATCAAGATACCTCCACCTTTTACTGGGTGGCAACAACCCATAATGAAGCATACCAGTTACGCGATTTCTCTCACGCCATTATGCGCCACGATCCGCGCATCGCTCACCCGCCAACGCAAAATTTTACTTTTTCCAAATGGGAAGATGCACTAAACCATTTGGCCGATATAGTCGTTCTATCTGAATCCCCATCCATAATCGTGCTAGATGAATTCACCTATCTGCTGCGTAATCAACCCGCCATTAGCAGCGTGTTTCAGAAAGTATGGGATCAACGCCTGTCTCATATTTCGCAAATAAAACTTGTATTAACGGGGTCGCTTATCGGGATGATGGCGCGGCAACTGTTTTCCTATCAAGCCCCGTTGTATGGGCGGGCGACAGCCCAAATCCGTTTACGCCCCCTCCCCTATGCTGCTGTTCAAGAGCTATTTCCAGAACGACGGGCTGATGAACGGGTGGCGATTTACGGTGTGACTGGAGGCGTGCCTGCCTATTTAGATTTTTTTACCCGCACAACCGATTTCGTTGCCGCTTTACGCGATCACTGTTTGGTACCAGGCAGTATGATGATGTCCGACCCGGCCGTTATTATTTATGAGCAGTTACAAGAGCCGCAAACGTATGAATCGATATTATCAGCTATCGCTTTTGGGTATCATCAATGGTCTGGTATCGCTAAAATGGTGGGGCTGCCAGACACCGCATTAGGGCATTATCTAAAGATTTTACAGGAATTGGAGTTGATCGAGCGGCGTGAACCAGCATTAGCAAAACCAAAAAGTAAAAGCGGCCGTTATTACATGCGTGACCATTTTCTACGTTTTTACTACCGTTTTATTGTCCCCCAGATAGGCATTATTGAACTGGGCTATCAGGAATCGGCGGCCAACAAAATAGATGCTGAATTACGGCCGTTTCTCGGCGAGCATGTGTTTGAAGCGTTGTGTAGAGAGTGGGTCTGGACGGCCGCGATGAATGGACAGTTACCGTTCATCCCCGAATTTGTCGGCTCCTATTGGCGTACCTATCGAGGTAAGGGAGTACAACTTGATGTGGTGGCCGCTCTCCCGCGTGAAAAGAAACTATTCATTGGTGAAGCCAAATGGGGACGCGGGGTACTTAGCCGTCGTCTGTTAACCGATCTGATTAAGCGCAGCCAGCGTATGCCACAGGTTGCAGAAGGATGGTCAGTGCAGTACGCCCTGTTTGCTCGTGATGGCTTCACGGATGCGTTGCGTCAAGAAGTAAGCGAAACGGATACACTGTTGATTTCTCTTGCTGAATTAGAGGTTGCTTTGCGACAGAGGAAATGAGTGGTTGAAAGTAATTCATCCGAGTAGCCATAACGATAAATCATTTTTGAGACGATGTGCAAAAACTTAGAAGGCTTAAAATGGCGGTGGTATCTCCCCACTAAGCACTTTGCGCCCCAACTCCTCATCATCCATTTCTAAAATGCGATTAATCGTGCCTTTCCTCAATTCAGCCAACAATGCCAAAAGTCGCTCAGTTTTCTCTTGCAGTATTGGCAGCTTATTTTTCAGGTCCCTGACCTGATACTGTTGCGCGTCGGTCAAATTTTCTGATAACCACCAATTAAATTGCTTTTCGTGCAGAGGAATGAAGGTCAACTGCTCCTCATACGCTTTAACAGCCCGATCTATAATTGAATCATCCAGCGCGTGCGGTTTATTTCTGGCTTGGTTAAAAAGATCGTATTGTTCTTCGGTTTGGGCGAGTTCTCCGATAATAATTTCAGTATAGGTTGGCAAAAAACTAATATCGCGCCGAATCTGTTGTTGCTTTTTGTCTCTCGGTGGATGCTTTGGGTTTTTCTTGCGAGGATTTTCCTTTTTCTTCTTGGGTGGCTGGCTCCATTCAGCAGGCAACGGTACGTTTTGGGGAACGTCTATAGCACCATCTTGGATAGCTTCTGCTAATCGTTCCAGCAAGTTAGCGAAGCGGTATAAGCCATCATATTTATTGATGAGTACCTGCATTTCCAGTGAACTACAGCTATCTAACAGTTGCCTGAATGGGATCATGTAGTTGACCGCACTTTCCAAAATACGCCCGTCTATTTGTTCATCACTGACGCGACTCCGGGCAATATCATTCACCCAATTATCGATCATTTCAGCCAACTGTATTTGTTTGGCATCCATTAAAGCCTCCACTCTCTATTTGGGGTATGGGTAACAAACGTGCAACGAACGCCCACTAGATTAATGCCAGATGAGAGCGAGGGGTTCCTCTCGACTAAATCAGGCCATATTTTCCGCATCACGGTCACGTAAATACGAATAAAGCGTACTTTTCGATACCCCTACCAGCTCACAAATCTCTTGAATCGAATGATTTTTCTCATCATAGAGCCGATATAACAACGCCGTCTTTTTCGTATCCAACGCTTTCGGTCGTCCGCCAGTTCGCCCTCTGGCACGAGCGGCTGCCAACCCTGCATGGGTACGCTCTTGAATCAAATTCCGTTCAAACTCAGCCAATGCACCAAAGATATGGAAAATCAGCTTGCCGCCGCTGGTCATCGTGTCAATCGATTCTTGTAAACTTTGGAATCCAATGCCCCGCTTCTCCAAAGCATTGACCAATTCAATCAGATGCTTCAAAGAGCGGCCGAGACGATCTAATCGCCAAACGACCAAAACATCTCCTTCTCGTAGATAAGCCAACGCTTCATCAAGACCTGGTCGCTGTGTTTTTGCCCCGCTTATTTGGTCATGGAATATCTTTCCACAATCAGCTTT
>CAYSDT010000381.1:0-3495 GCA_964429835.1 uncultured Ardenticatenaceae bacterium
ACGTCGGCGTGGACGTAAACGGCCTCGCCACCTGCGTCGGTGATCATCTGCACGGTTTCTGCGCCAGCGGCATCATTGATGTCCACAGCCACGATTTGCGCGCCTTCTTTTGCGAATAAAACGGCCGTTTCCCGACCAATACCACTACCTGCGCCCGTAATCAGGGCGACTTTCCCTTCTAATCTCATGATATGCTCCTTAAAAAAGTTGCAAGTTACAAGTTGCAAGTAACAAGTGTGCAAGTTGATGTTACTTGCTACTTGCCACTTGTAACTCGTTACTCGCTTGGGTGAAATAATAAATCTTGTGCCAGCCCTTTCAGTTCAGCCAGCAAACTCTTGATAAAATGTACTTGATTTACAGCCCACCGCTTTTCGTCCAAGAACAGCATCGCCGCCTTTGTGTTGTCGAAGGGGGTGACGCTGGGGGTTTTGAAGGGGATGAATGGGTCATCACCTTCATTGTGATAGCGGTAAGCTGGCGCATAATAGTTGACTTCTTGCTCTAATGCAAAGCAAATTAGTTGCGGCTCTGTTTCGCCCAACAGTAGCAATTCGTACAGCATTTGGGCGTATGGCATTTCATCGGCCGCCGACCCTTGCACGACTCCCAATTGCCCGTACCCATCCCCTTCTTTCAGCTTTTTTGCCCCTTTCAGATGCACTTGTCGGATGGTGGGGGCGAGGGTGTGGAGGGCGGTTAACGGCCGTTCGTCCGTATTGATCATATTTGTAAAATCAAACAGGGAGCGAAGGCGCGGATGGTCAGCTTCTTGTATCAGGTGCAGAATTTCACCCGATTTAATCGTTTCGTGTTGCTCTAAATCAAAATAGAGATCATAGCGGTCGGCTACGTCGGCCATGTAGCGTAAATCGGCGGCTATGTGAGCCATCACTGCGCTTATTGTGCCTTCGTAGCGCGGATAAACGCGGATATTCTGCACGCCCATCGCCCGTGCAATGCGGACAATGCGGTCAACTTCGGCTTGATGGGTGTGGCTGGCTTCCAGATGGACGGCGAGATTGAGTTGTTCAGCCTGCGCTTTGAAGCGGGCGAAGACGGCGGCATCGCTGTTGGCAAGACTGCTGTCACCGCCATCGTCGATGTGTAAATTGATGCCCTGTAATTCGTGTTGGTACGCAAATTCCAGCAGATCAGCGGGAACCATCGCCCCGTGCGTCATATTGAGGATGAAGGTGTATGAGTGGGCGTGCAGACGGATGGTATCAATGCGTTTGATGAGAGAAACGGCCGTTTTTCGATCAATTACACCATCGCCCCCCGTAAACAGGGCGACTTTTTCTTCTACGTTCATGTCACTCGTTTAGTCCGTTGGGTGAAACAGCAAAACAGGCGTATGCACTTTACGCATCACCAAATTGGCGACATCGGTAAAGAAAAATCCACGCACTTTGTCGCGGGCGCGGGTAGACATCGCAATTAAATCCATCCCATCACGCAACGCATGACGCGCAATTTCATTGACAACCTGTTCATTTAAGCAGATGTGCAAACTGGTTTTGTACCCAGCCGCTTGCAAGCGGTTCGTCAATGGCAACAATTCCGCCGTCACATGCGCCCGTGTACTGTCTTCCTGCTGGTCGGCATAGATGGGATGTGCTTTAGAACCGACGGGTTCGCCGCCAGCTTCCAGCGCATAGTTCGAGGCGGGGTCTGGCGCGGCAAACCCCATCCCTCGTGACGGCCGTGTGATAAAAAACAGGTACAGCTCTGCATCCTGCGGCGCAAACAGCTTTTCCACATGGGGCAGGATGGCTTGGCTGTACGCCGTATGGTTGATGGGTATCAAAATTTTTGTACTCATATGTATTTTCCTGTAAGGGCGACCCGCCGGGTCGCCCCTACGATTACTCGTCGGAAACCACGCCCTTTAATTCCAATGTGTCCGAGAAATGGCACGCCGCAAAATGGTCGGGCGCAACCTCTTTCCAGACGGGAACGTCAGTTTTGCATAAATCTTGGACGTAGGGGCAGCGGGTGTGAAAACGGCAACCGGGCGGTGGATTGGCCGGATTTGGTATCTCGCCGCGCAAGATGACGGGCTTCATCGTCTGATCGGGGTCAACTTCGGGGATGGCGGACAGTAACGCTTCCGTGTATGGATGTTTGGGCGAGAAAAACAGGTTTTCCGTCGTCGTTAGTTCGACTAATTGCCCCACATACATCACCGCCACCCGATCTGAAATATGGGCGACGACGCTGAGATCATGAGCGATGAAGAGGTAGGTCACGCCTAACTCTTTCTGCAAATCCATCAATAAATTGATGATTTCGGCTTGAATGGAGACATCCAGCGCGGAGACGGATTCATCGCAGACGATGAATTTGGGGTTGGAGACGAGGGCGCGGGCGATGCCGACACGCTGTCGCTGCCCGCCGCTGAACGCATGGGGAAAACGGCGCAAATGTTCCAGATTGAGCTTGCATAAAGCGGCCGTTTCGCGCACTTTTTTGTCCACATCCTTTTTGGGGACTAATTTATTGGCAATCAGCGGCTCGGCGATGATGTCGCGCACGGTCATGCGTGGGTTGAGCGATGAGCGCGGGTCTTGGAAGATCAACTGCATGTGGCGGCGGAAGTTTCGCAGCTCTTTGCCTTTGAGATTGATGACATCGACGGCCTTGTTTTCGCCCTCCCCTTCGTCTAAGTAGAAGGTAACATCGCCATCGGTGGCATCGAGGGCGCGGAGCAGGGCGCGGCCAACGGTTGTTTTGCCAGAGCCGCTCTCGCCGACCAACCCCAGCGTTTCGCCTCTGTGGATGGTGAAACTGAGGCCGTCTACGGCTTTCACCGCGCCAATTTCGCGCCGAAACAGCCCTGTGCCGTGAATGGGGAAATGGACTTTTAGATTTTCAACTTCGATAAGTTTTTGATCGCTCATAGGTTTACTCGTATAGGAAACAGTGGACGGTGTGGGTGGGACTGATGCGGGTAACGGCCGTTTCTCCCTGATCGCACACCCCTTCAATTTTTTGTTTGCAACGGGTATGGAAAGGACAGCCAAACGGCCGTTGTAATGGACTAGGTATATCGCCGCCGACGGGGGTCAGCCGCCCGCCCAGACTGCTCAATTTGGGAATTGCGCCCAGCAAGCCGACGGTGTACGGATGTTGCGGATTGCCCAGCACATCCTTCGCCGTGCCGCGCTCCATCACCTTGCCCAAATACATCACCACAATCTCCTGCGCCACCTGCGCGATCACCCCTAAATCATGGGTGATGAAGATGATTGACATATCCAGTTCATCCTTTAATCCGCGCATTAGCTCCAAAATTTGGGCTTGAATCGTCACATCCAACGCCGTCGTTGGCTCGTCAGCGATGAGCAGGGAAGGGTTGGTGGACAGGGCGACGGCGATCATCGCCCGTTGGCGCATCCCGCCGGAAAGCTCAAACGGGTATTGGTCAACGCGCACACTGGGGTTGGCGATGCCAACTTTGTCGAGCATGTTGATGGCGATCTCTTTCGCCTC
>CAYSDT010000382.1:0-3487 GCA_964429835.1 uncultured Ardenticatenaceae bacterium
GATACCAATACAAAATGGTTCAATCTTAACGATTGAACCATTTTCTTTTTCTGGTCATTCTTATGAAAAAATCATTACGAGTTTATCCACAAAAAACACCATTACGCGGCACAATTCGTGTGCCGGGCGATAAATCCATCAGCCATCGGGCGATTATGTTGGCGGCGTTGGCCGATGGGACAAGTCACATTAGTGATTGGCTGCCCGCTGGCGATACGCTGGCGACGCTTGATGTTTTTAGGGCGTTGGGCGTATCCATCACCGTAGAAGAGAAGAGCAGCCAGCAGTGGGATTTGCAGGTTGAAGGGCGCGGCTTGCATGGGTTGCAACCGCCCTCAGCCCCGCTGGATAGCCGCAATGCGGGGACGTGTATGCGCTTGCTGGCGGGCATTATGGCGGGGCAGGCGTTCCCGTCGGTGCTGGATGGGAGTGAGCAGTTGCGAAAACGGCCGATGAACCGCATCATCACCCCGTTGGCGACGATGGGGGCGCAGATTGAGGCGGACGGGGGACGTGCGCCAATGCACATCACCCCATCGCCCCTGCGTGGCACACGCTATGAAGTGCCGATGGCGAGCGGGCAGGTGAAGAGTGCGATTTTGCTGGCGGGATTGTATGTTGAGGGGGAAACGGCCGTTTTCCAACCAGCACCCGCCCGCGACCACACCGAACGCATGTTAAGCGCGATGGGCATCCCAATTACGACCGCTGACGGCTGGGTGACAATGGGGAAGGGGGAACGCCGTCTTTCCCCGTTTTCCTTGACTGTGCCGGGCGATATTTCTTCGGCGGCGTTTCCGCTGGTCGCGGCGGCCATCGTTCCCCATTCGCAGGTGACAATTGCGGGCGTGGGGTACAACGACACGCGCACGGGGTTGATGGATATTTTGGACGGAATGGGCGTGGATTTTGCGGTTGCAAATCAGCGGGTGACGGGGGGAGAAACGGCCGTTGATCTCACCATCACTTTCAGCGAAATGCACAGTAGCGACGTGGGCGGCGGTGATACCGTCGTGCGGGCGATTGACGAGTTCCCGATTTGGGCGATTGCCGCCTCGCAAGCGGCAGGGCGCAGTCAATTGCGCGACGCGGCCGAGTTGCGCGTCAAAGAGGTGGATCGCATCAGCCGATTGGCGGGTGAATTGCGAAAATTGGGCATGAACGTGGACGAACAACCCGATGGATTCGCCATCGACGGCCCTGTGCGCTTGCACGGGGCGGAAGTGGACAGTCACGGCGACCATCGGTTGGGGATGGCGTTGGCAATCGCGGGGCTTGCGGCCGACAGCCCGACCATCGTCCACGATGCGACTTGTATGGCCGACAGTTTTCCGGGTTTCGTGGAAACGATGCGCGATTTAGGCGCAAAAATGGAATGGATTTGAAAAAAAGCGGCAAGTGGCAAGCAGCAAGTAGCAAGTGGATCGACTTGCGTACTTGCCACTTGCCACTTGCATACTTGTATGACAATTAACGGTGAAACACGGTTACTCGGCTTGCTGGGATGGCCTGTTGGTCATTCGTTTAGCCCTGCGATGCACAATGCGGCGTTGGCGGCGGCGGGGTTGAATTATGCGTATGTGCCGTTGGCGGTGCGACCAAGTGGGCTGAAAACGGCCGTTTCTGCCCTATCCTCCCTCAATTTTCGCGGTGTCAACGTCACCGTTCCCCACAAACAAACCATCATTCCCTTTTTAGATGAAATTGATCCTGCCGCTGCCGCAATTGGGGCGGTGAATACGGTTGTGATTGAGGATGATGGTCGGCTGCTCGGCAAAAACAGCGATTGGAGCGGCTTTATGGCCGATCTGGCGGCGTTGGATGTGGATGTAAACGCCTGCACTGAGCTTGGTCGAAGTGGCCGTTCTTGTGTTATTTTTGGCGCGGGCGGGTCGGCACGGGCGGTCGCTTATGGGCTTGTGCAAGCGGGGGCGATGGTTTACGTTGTTGCCCGACGGCAGGAGCAAGCGGAGGTACTGGTGGAGGAGATGGGTTTGCCGCACGGTTCCATCACCGCCGCAACGGTTGATGTTGTTGGTGGGTTGACCGCGCCGCTGTTGGTGAACTGTACGCCATTGGGAATGCACCCGCATGAAGATGGGTCGGCTTGGGGCGGTGAATTTCCGCCTGATTCCTTCGCTTATGACCTTGTGTACAATCCGACGGAGACGTTGTTTATGCGCCAAGCGCGTGCTGCTGGTTGTGAAGTGGCAAATGGACTGGGGATGCTGTTACGACAAGGCGCAGTCGCTTTTGAGTGGTGGACAGGTGTTATGCCTGATGTAAGTGTGATGCGGTTGGTGTTTGAAAACCAGTAGATTGTGTCATTTTTCTCGACAAATAGCAGTACATACATTATAGGTATGAACGCAATTTAGATAATATACACTATTCCTTACCTTCATCAATCAAACCAGCCGTGACGATAGAAATAAACCATCATCAAAACCACAATAAATCCCATCGCCCCCATGATGAACGAGTAGCCATACTGCCAATGCAGAAAATCCATATGGTCGAAATTCATGCCAAAAATGCCAGAAATCAGGGTCAGTGGCAGTAAAACGGCCGAAATTACCGTCAAAATACGCAATCGCTTCTCCGTTTCATCGTGTGCCATCAGTTGAAAATCGCCGTGCAAATCATGCAGTCGATCTTCCAGCCGTTGAATCATCCGAAAGGTGTACTCTGCATCGCTGATTAGATCGTTCAAATATGGTTTTTCATCACCAATTTCCAACGTTTCTGAGCGCACTGTCATGAGTGATTTTAAGCTGTAAAAGCGGTCTTCGCTGATGTCGCTCAGGCTGCTTACCCGTCGTTTGAGCGCGGCTACAGCCTCCACTTCAACTGCCGTTGCATCTGCCACAAATGCGTGTGTCAATTCATCCACCTGATCGCGCATTTGGCGAACGGCCGTTAATTCCTGCATAACGAAATAGTTCAACAGTTGGTAGCTCAATGCGCGTGAATGGTTGTCGTACAGGACAGACTGATTCTGTAACATCACCGCAAATTTGTCCATGCCCGGCAACACGCCCTGCCGTATGGTGATGAGCAGATTGGACAGATAAATGATGGAAAGATAAGCGGTGCGGCCGTATGGTTCTAACTGATTGATGGGAAATTCGACATAAACGGCCGTTTCGTATCGATCAATCATGGTGCTGTAGCCGGGTGTCAGGCAATCTTCGATGATGAGCGGGTGCAAATCCTGTGCGCTCAGTTCGGCCGACAGTTCTTCGTTGGTCGCGGATTCGATTTCCATCCAGTACATGCCTGTTTCGGGGTGCATGTCTTGGCAGGAAACGGCCGTTATGCGGTTGTTTTCTTGTAGTTGGTAGCAGGTTCTTTTCATTCCCGATCCTCTATTACCAGTTGCGAGACAGTTTTATCACCTTTTGTTTTGATGGTGGGCATATCAGCAGTCAATCTCCCCCCATTCCATGTCGCAAACCCTGAGCGGATTAATACTTCCATCCGTTCA
>CAYSDT010000383.1:0-3483 GCA_964429835.1 uncultured Ardenticatenaceae bacterium
AGGTGTAGTCATCACCGCCTTTTCCCTGCGATTCGTGCGTCGGGCGTTGAATTAAACCAAACACGTCGTAGGGGCGGGATGACGCGGCATAACCTCGTCGTAAACAAATGGCCTTCATTCCGCGTCATCTCGCCCCGTATTCCGCAATCCATGATCGGGGCGAGACAGACGGGATTGAGGTATTGGTGTTTAGATGAGGCATTTGCCCGCCTGTCCCGCCCCTACGGATGCGGGGTTGTTGATTCGGGGAAATTTTTATGAATACATACGATCCACATAAACATCATCGTCGTTCCATTCGCTTGCGTGGATGGGATTATCGGTTGCCAGGATTGTATTTTGTGACAATTTGTACTTATGAACGGCAGAATTTGTTTGATGATCTTGGTTTTCGGGATATTGCGGTTCATGCACTGGAACGTATCTCGGAGCAGGGACATGCCCAGCATGTGTTGCTGGATGAATCGGTGATAATGCCCAATCACGGTCACATTATCTTTGATTTCAGGGATTTTCCCGTGCAGGCGGACATGGACAAATCGGTTGGTGAGTTTGAGAATGCACTGGCGGGATCGTTGGGTGTGGTGGTGGGGCGGTATAAAACGGCCGTTACTACCCGCATCAACAAATTAAGACATAGCACTGGGGCAAAGGTATGGCAGCGTGGGTATTACGAACGAATCATTCGTAATGAACGTGAGCTGCAAGCAATACGACAGTACATCATCAATAACCCAGCACGTTGGGCAGAAGATCGCGACAATCTGGATGCCCTTTTTGCAGAAATGACATATCGTCCATAAACAACGCCTCCGTAGGGGCGGGACGGCGCGGTACGGCCTTGTCGAAAACAAACGGCCTCCATTCCGCGCCGTCTCGCCCTGCATCGCATAAACCGATGAATCGGGCGAGACAGGCGGGTGACGATGCCTTTCTTCATGGCCGAGGTGATTGCCCGCCTGTCCCGCCCCTACGGGCGGGAGGTGGTAAAAATTGGGAAAACAGTTATGACACAATCAACAGAACCAATCGTTGTGGTTGAGAATTTGAGTAAAAAATTCGGTGACTTCACGGCCGTTAATGACATCAGTTTCAACGTCCAGCCGGGCGAGATATTCGGCTTTTTAGGGCCGAATGGCTCTGGTAAGACGACGACGATCCGGATGGCGTTGGGGCTGCTGCCCGCCACAAGCGGCACGGTATACACGCTGGGCGTGGATGTGAGCAAGGCGGCGCGGAAAATACGACCGCGCATCGGCTATATGTCGCAGCGGTTCAGCTTGTACAACGATTTGACCGTGCTGGAAAATCTACATTTTTATGGCAAAGCGTATGGGCTGACGGCCGATGAGCGCGACGAACGCATCCGACACGCCATCAAAACGGCGGGGCTGGAAGGGCGCGAAAAGACGTTGACGGGCGATTTGGCGGGCGGCTGGCGACAGCGGTTGGCCTTGAACGCCGCCATTCTCCATCGCCCCGAACTGGTCTTTTTGGACGAACCGACGGCGGGCGTTGACCCCGTTTCCCGTCGTGCGTTTTGGGATTTGCTTTACCAATTAGCCGCCGATGGGGTGACGGTTTTTGTGACCACCCATTATATGGATGAGGCCGAACATTGCCATCGGCTGGCATTTATTCAGCGCGGAAGCCTCATCGCCTACGGCTCGCCAGAGCAGATTAAGCAGGAGATGATGCGTGGTGAGGTGTTGGAAATCAACCCGTCGGACGCGGGGAAGGCGGTGATGGTGTTACAAACGGCCGTTTCCACCCAAAAACTCCCCCTCGAAGAAGTCGAACTATACGGCTCGCTCGTCCACGTCGTCGCCCCTGATATGGCGGCGCACCAGAACGCCATCGCCCAAACATTGCGTGACGGGGGCGTTGAGCCAGGCGAGATGAGCATTATTGAACCATCGCTTGAAGATGTATTTATTTCGTGTGTGAAGAGAAGCTAGAGTGTAGAGCTAGAGATAGAGGGATACTGTTATGAAACGATTACTGTTGGGATTATTGGTTTTGTTGGCGTTGGCTGGATGTGATTCGGCGGACGAGGGCGTAATTGAGGCGGCGGGGGTTGTCGAGGCGACCACCGTCACCATCGCCCCCGCGTTGGGCGGGCAGGTTGTGGAAATTTTTGTCGGCGAAGGGGACACGGTTGCCGCTGGCGATGGGCTGTTCCGTCTTGAAGATGCGGCATTGACCGCCCAGCGCGATCAAGCCGTCGCCGCCATGGGCGCGGCCGAAGCGGGATTGGAAACGGCGCGGGCGGGAGTGGGAACGGCCGTTTCATCAATGTCGGCGGCGGAGGCGGGGGTGGAGATGGCAGAAACGGCCGTTTCCGTCGCGGAGGCGGCTGTGGAGACGGCCGAAGCGGGCTTGGAAAGCGCGATGGTCGGTGTGGAATTGGCCGAAATCCAATATCTGGCGGAGATGGCTGGGGCGCGTGCCGAAGCGCAGCCAGCCCGCGCCGTCTCGTGGGCGGAAAGTGCGTCGGATGAATTTTCCACGCCGCCGTGGTATTTCCAAAGCGGGGAAACGACGGACGCTGCCCAAGCGGAAGTTGACGCGGCTGCTGAGGCGTTGGCGGTGCAGTGGGAAAATTTTGAAAGTGTGATGGAAAACGGCCGTTTTGCAGATTTTCATGCCGCCGAAACCCGTCTAGCCGAAGCGCAAGCCTCATTTTTAGTCGCTGAAGGGTTGCGCGACAAGCAGATCGCGCAAACAGACAGCGATGAGATCGATGCGTATGTGCAATCGCTTTACGACGCGGCAGCAGCCGAGTTGGATGCGGCACAACTGAGTTACGATCAGTTGCTTTCCAGCGATGCGGCCAGCACAGTTTTGGAAGCGCGGGGGCGATTGGCGACGGCAACGGAGCGATACGAACTCGCTCTGGATCGGGTGACGGGATTGATGACGGGCGAGGAATCGTTTGCGGTGCAGGCGGCGGGGGCGGGGCTGCGATTGGCAGAAACGGCCGTTTCCCAAGCACATGCCACCATCGCCCAAGCGGAAGCGATGGTTGACGCGGCAGAAACGGCCGTTACCGTCGCAGAATCAAGTAAAGAGCAGATTGAAGCGGGGATTGTACAGGCAGAAACGGCCGTTGTTGCCGCTGAAAAAATGGTCGAGCAAGCGCAAGCTGTCCTCGATTTGGTTGATATTCAGATGGAGCGGTTGTTGGTGAAAACGGCCGTTTCTGGCACGATCATGACCCGCAATGTGGAGTTGGGCGAACTGGTACGGCCAGGCATGTCGGCGATGAGCATTGGGCAATTGGACGATTTGCGGGTGACGGTTTACATCCCTGAAAGCAAATACGGTCAAATCAATTTGGGCGATACGGCAACGCTAACAGCCGATTCGTTCCCCGATGAGACGTTTGATGCAATTGTGACCCGCATCGCTGACCAAGCAGAGTTCACGCCGCGCAATGTGCAGACAAAAGAAGAGCGGCAGACGACGGTTTACGCCATCGAG
>CAYSDT010000384.1:0-3480 GCA_964429835.1 uncultured Ardenticatenaceae bacterium
AATTACAATACGGCTATGAAAACGAAAATAAACGCCGTCATCTTTGATTTAGGTGGCACATTGATAGAGTACGCAGGAACATACGACAGTTGGCCTGCATTGGAAACGCCCGGTTTTGAAGGGGCGTACAACAGTTTACACGCGCATGGTGTCCCGTTACCCGATTTCGAGACGTTCAAAACGGCTGGTTTCGGCTTGCTCCCCGACTGGTGGGATGAGGCGACGGCGGGCATTCGCAATTTACGGGTAGTAGATTTGGTGAGGGAGACATTGGTGGTAATTGACGTTCCCATCCCCCCCGCCGAATGGCTTGAAGAGGCAGGGGCTGCTTATGAAGATGGCATCCATCAGCAATCGACGATGATTGAGGGCGCACCAATGGCGTTGCAAGCGGTCAAATCGGCGGGGTACAAGATGGGGCTGCTTTCCAACACGATGTTCAGCGCACGAATGCACGAGCGCGGCTTGGATGCGTTCGGGTTGAATGGGTTTGATGCCAAGTTGTTTTCGGCATCGGTGAATAAATGGAAGCCGACGGCGGCTCCGTTTCTGCATTTGGCGGAGGCGTTGGGTGTTGATCCGGTAACGGCCGTTTATGTTGGTGATGATCCGCGCAGCGATGTTGTTGGCGGGCGGGCGGCGGGCATGAAGACGATCCATATCGCTTCCAGTCAACGGTTTGAAAAAGCGGCCGTTGCCCCCGATGCCACGCTGAACAGCCTAACTGAATTAGATGATTTATTACGCGAGTGGACAATGTGATCAATTGTCAATTGTTAATTGTCAATTGTCAATGGTCAACGAGGCAACCCGTTGATAATTGACAATTGAGCATTGACAATTGACAATTTTTCTTTTTTCAATGGACGACGATAAACTAAAAGAAGAAATGGCTCTGGTCTATCTGGATCGGGGTAATAAAATGTACAGGAAGCAAGAGTTGGGCGAAGCGTTGCGACTGTACAAGCAGTCCATCGCCACCCACCCGACGGCGGATGCGTACACGGCCGTTGCCCACGTTTACAACATCATGGGGCAGCAGGATGAGGCGATCAAAATGTGCCATCGCGCCATCGCCCTTGACCCCGATTCAGGCGCACCGTACAACGAATTGGGCGTGTATTTGATGGAACTGGAAAAGTGGCAAGAGGCGATTCCGTGGCTGGAAAAGGCGATCCAATCGCGCCGCTACAGTGAACCGCAACAGCCGCACGTCAATTTAGGACGTGCCTACGCCAAACTGGGCGATTGGCAAAGCGCGATGGCGTACTACGATCAAGCGCACAGTATCGCCCCCCTTTATTTGCCTGCAACGTGGGAAAAATATGCGTTGTTGGGCAGGCTTAATTAGTTGCAAGTTGCAAGTAAAGCAAGTGGCAAGTAATACATACACACTTGCCACTTGCCACTTGCCCACTTGCAACTCACAGAATTATGTCAAAATTATCTGGGCAATTAACGGTTGTGGCCGTTGGTAAAATCAAGCAAGCGCATTGGCGGACAGCACAGGCGGAGTATGTCAAGCGGCTGGGGCGGTACACGACGTTTAAGCTGGTCGAAGTGAAGGATTCGGTCGGGAAGGGGTTTCCTGACGGGGTGGCGAAGGAGCGCGAGGGAAAGTTGCTGTTGAAAGCGGCATCATCCTCCCATCGGCGCATTTTGCTTTCGCCTGATGGGGCGCAGATGACAAGCCATCAGCTTGCCAAATTTTTGCGGGATCGAGTGGGGAAATACGGCCGTTTATCTTTTCTCATCGGCGGCCCCATCGGCTTTTCCGATGATGTCATCCAGCAAAGCGAAGAGAGCCTTTCGCTTTCCGCCCTCACCTTCCCCCATGAATTGGCGCGGGTGATGTTGCTGGAGCAACTGTACCGAGCGGCAACGATCTTGAATGGAGAGAAATACCATAAATAAACAAAAGTGGGTGATCTGTGAGCGAATATCTCAAAATTTATGAAGTTGGCGTGCGTGATGGGTTGCAGAACGAAAATCAACTCGTGAAAACGGCCGAAAAACTACGGCTGGTGAAGGGATTGGTCGCGGCGGGCTTGCAACATATCGAACTGACCAGTTTCGTACATCCCAAAGCTGTGCCGCAAATGGCCGACGCGAATGAACTAATGGCAACGGCCGTTTCCCAATATCCAGAACAAGATTTCATCGGCCTCGTTTTCAATCAACGCGGCTACGACCGCGCCATCGCCGCTGGCTGCACGTCGATGGCTTTCGGCGTTGCCATCAGCGACACATTCAGCCAAAGCAACACGCGCATGAGTTCCCAACGCGCCTATGAAATCACCCGTGAACTCATGTTACAAGCCAAACGCGACGGCATCTGGACACGCATTTATGTGATGACGGCGTGGGTCTGCCCATTTGAAGGCGCGATAAATCCGTACAAAACCATCGCCATGACCGAAAAGCTGTACGCATTGGGCGCGGACGAAATCGCCATCGCTGACACCATCGGCCACGCACACCCGTTACAAGTGGGGCGGCTGATGGAAGATTTAGGCAGGCGGACGGATATGAGCAAGCTGGCCGTCCATCTGCATGACACGCAAGCGTTAGGCTTGGCGAATGCAACGGCCGCTTTACAGGCAGGTGTGCGAATCGTCGATAGTAGCGTGGGCGGACTGGGTGGCTGCCCCTTTGCGCCCGGCGCGGCGGGCAATCTGGCAACGGAAGACCTCGTTTTCGCGGCGTACAAGATGGGATTCGGCACGGGGGTTGATTTTGACGCACTCTGGGGCGTGATTACGGATTTGGAACGGATGGTCGGCCGTTCGGCGGGTGGACGGATTAAGGCGTGGTGGGAGGCGCAATGTTCGATTACGCCGCCTGTGGAATTTAGTTAAAAACAATCAGCCGAAAAGGTTAAAAGGTAATGGACGATCTTGATTTACAAATTTTAGAACGATTACAGACAAACGGCCGTTCTCGTTACACCGCCATCGCTAAAGAGTTAGGTGTGGCAGAAGGAACTATCCGCAACCGCGTTGCCAAGCTGATGGACGATGGGACATTACAGGTCGTCGGCATGGTTGACCCGCGCAAGATAGGATACAACGCGCCTGCGCTGATTGGCATAAGCATCCAGCCGCCCCATTTGGATGCGGCCGCCAGTACCATCGCTGCCCTGCCGCAGGTTAGCTATCTGATTTTGGTGTCAGGCGGGTTTGATTTAATGGTAGAGGTGATGTGTGAAGACCGCGACTGTTTGGCAATGTTTTTACGCGATACACTGCATAACATACCCGGTGTAAAACGGACAGAAACGTTTACGATATTGCATACATACAAAATGTCGCACGGCGCACAGCCGAGAGAAAGGGAATAGGCAGAGGCTTTTGAGTGGAAAAAGCCCTGTTCTGCGCCTGCACACACCTGTCATTGACGGGTTTTTATGTCCAGACAATAGCCAGCAAAAAGAGCAAGCCGTTCAACCAAATTCAAACCAAACTCAAACCAAATAAGTGA
>CAYSDT010000385.1:0-3479 GCA_964429835.1 uncultured Ardenticatenaceae bacterium
GTGCCGGGCAAAAACATCGCTTCCAAGCGGATAATTTCAGGCATGGCAACGATGGGGAAAAAGATGCCCGTCATAAAGAAGCCGGGAAAGAAAATGAGGAGGAAGGAGAGTGCCAGCGCGGCCGCTTGCGTGTGCATAAACACACCGATGAGCAGTCCCACGCCCATAATTGAGAACAGGAAAACGGCCGACAGCCCGAAAAAGAGCGGAAAACGGCCGTTAAACGGCACATCAAACCATAGAATTGCAAAAATGGGGATCAAAATCGCGTTTAGCAACCCTGCTAAAATGTAGGGGGTCATCTTGCCCAACAGTAAATCTGCACGGCCGATGGGCGTTGCCATCAACTGCTCCATCGTGCCGTGTTCACGCTCGTTTGCCAGCGTCAGGGCGACGGACAGGGCGGGGAAACCCAACACAATCGAGATGAGGCCGGGAATCAAATCGTTGATCGGTTTGAGGCTGGGGTTGTACCAAGTCTGGACGCGCAAATCTATCGGCTGGAGCGAATCGGCGGAAATGCCCATCGCCTGTAATTGGGTGGTGAGGGCTTCGGCGGCAAATTTTTGGGCGCGATAGCCGATATGCTGCACGGCAAAACCGCCGCTGGCTGGCTCCGTGCCGTCGATGATAATTTGCAGCGGCATCCCGCGTAACGCCAGTAAATCGCGGGAAAAGGCGGCATCGATCACCAGCACAGCTTTGATGTCGCCGTGCATGAGCAGGTCGTCAACCTCTTCTATCGTGCTGACTTGGGCGTATAAATCGAGGTCGTCGCCAGCAACAATTTGCTGCACAAATTGGCGCGATGTTGCACTGCGATCATAATCCAGCACGGCGATGGGGATGTGCTGAATGTTGACGGTCAGGGCGTAAGCCATCATCAGCAACAACACGGTCGGGGTCAATAGCACAAGCAAAAGTGTAGTTTTGTCGCGCAAAATATGCGCTATTTCCTTGCGGGCGATTGCCCGTATGTGACGTATAGACATTGTGCAGGTGGCGAATGGCGAGTAGCGAGTGGCGAGTGGCGAGTTTAGGTCACTCGCTGCTCGCATACTCGTTATCCGCCATTCGCATCACTTTTTCTTAAAATTTTGCTGCCTCTTGATAGCAGGAACCAGCATAGATACGATTTCATTTAGAAGTTTGAGGCGATGATCCAGAACTTCAGGAGGCAAAAGGTGATGGCTTTTCCAATACCAGCCGCGAGATTCGCGTGTTTCTCCCAATGAAATTCGCAGCCGATACGCATAATCTTTGCCGTAGCCGCGCCCATACCCTTCTTCGATATTGGCACTAATTGATCCTACACTGCGAATCAATTGGGCTGATATTGCTTTCCCACGTGGGTCGCCCAACAAATAGGCACAATCTTTCCATGCCAAATCATAAGCAAATAATGCTTTGGGATAAACATTAAAACCCCACAGTGAATCCTTCAAAATGCTGGGATGTACGGTTTTTACCCATTCCTCAAAACTTTTCGGTATATCCTTCTCTTTCATACTCATTACCTCCGCGTTTTACACATCACTCGCCACTCGCTCCTCGCCACTCGCCATTCGCTTGATTAACGAAATAAATGCTTGTTCCATGCGGATGGGGGCGATGCGGGGATTGCGGTATGAGATGTTTGCAGCCGTTAATATCCCAGTCAATTCAGGCAGCCGTTTAGCCGCATCATCGACCAAAATTTGCAGCGTTTCGCCGTAAGTCTGCACCTCAATCACACCCGCTTGGGGGGCGATGGCGGCACGGGCGGCGGCGGGATCGGCGGGGAATAGTTCGATGATTTGCCCATCAACATCGGCGCGAATTTGGGCGGGCGGGGCGCAAACGACCAGTTCGCCTGCGTACATGAAGCCGACCATCGAACAGCGGTCGGCTTCGTCCATGTACGGCGTGCTGACGATGATCGTCGTGCCGTCGGCGTGTAAATCGGTGAGAATGTTCCAAAATTCGCGACGCGAAACGGGGTCTACGCCCATCGTTGGCTCATCCAAAAGCAAAATTTCGGGTTCGTGGATGAGGGTGCAAGCCAATGCTAATTTCTTTTGCATTCCGCCCGACAGTTTGCCCGCCCGTCGCTGCTTGAATTCAAGTAAACCCGCAAAAGTGAGCAATCGCTCGGTACGGGCATCCAGTTCGGCACGGGGAACATCGTACAGTTCGGCGAAAAAGTGCAGATTTTCCAGCACGGACAGTTCGCCGTACAAACTGAATCGTTGCGCCATATACCCTATTTTGGGCTTAATTGCTTCGGCCTTCTTCTTTAGATCAAGCCCCGCGACGGTCGCGCTGCCATCGGTGATGTTCAGCAGGCCAGCGAGCAGGCGAAGAGTTGTTGTTTTGCCTGCGCCATCGGGGCCAATCAGCCCAAAAAGTTCGCCGCGCTGGATGGTTAAATCCAGCGCATTGACGGCGCGGGTTTTCTTGAAATCGCGGGTGAGCGCGTGGGTTTGGATGATGGGATTCATGGGAGGTTTATAGGACGGTTCGCCAGCCGCCCCAACAGTCTATTGCTTCGCTTTACGGATAAGCCACAAGACAAATAGTGCCATCAGCGGTGGTTCAACAATCAAGCCAACGAG
Source organism: uncultured Ardenticatenaceae bacterium (assembly GCA_964429835.1). Classification (GTDB taxonomy): domain Bacteria; phylum Chloroflexota; class Anaerolineae; order Promineifilales; family Promineifilaceae; genus S016-13. The sequence continues at coordinate 2,595 of CAYSDT010000385.1, forward strand.
GGCGAGGGTGTCGCTGAACCCCATCGCGGGGATGACGACATAATCGAGAAGGCCGGTTAAAACGGCCGTTATCACCGCCACCACATAATCCCCTTTCACCCCGATGGGGCGATCCTCTTTCCAAATCAATCCAGCCACATAGCCGACAATCAAACCAACGACAACCATCGCCCCGATTACGAGTAAAATATCCATCATGACTCCTTGTGGGACAAGTTTGCAAACTTGTCCTACGCTCTCAATCCTCTTAACAGTAAATCAACGGCCGTTTTTGTCACTCTCATCAAATCTAACAAATCCTTGTCCACCGCCCACAATAAAATAATTCCTTCAAACTGTGCCGCTGCCGCTACGGCCGTGTCGCGGGTATCAACAGGACGAAATTCACCGCTGTCTATCCCTTGTTGGATGAGCGCGGTGAATAAATCAACAAATTGGTTCATGTATTGCAACATCTTGTCACGGAACGCCCCTTCGCGGGCGGCGATGGCGTAAAATTCCAGCCAAACACTGAGATATTGCCCTAATTGGCTTTCGGTGTCGGCCATCATTTGTATGATGAGCGTGCTTAATTTTTCAGATGCGGGAATGGGGGCGGCGAGCAGGTCGGCCACGCCGTCTATCTCTTCGGTGAAAAATTGGTCAAGAACGGCCGTTATAATCTCATCCTTACTCTTGAAATAAAGGTACAACGTCCCCTTGCTCAAACCAACCCCGTTGGCAATGTCATCCATGCGCGTCTTGTCGAAGCCAAGCTGTGCAAAGGCGGCGATGGCGGCGGCGATAATTTGGGCGGTGCGTTCTTCACGCACATCTGGTTTGGGCATAAATGCGTTCCTTTTTCAATAACTGACTGGCTGGTCAGTTATTTACAGGATAGCATGG
>CAYSDT010000386.1:0-3478 GCA_964429835.1 uncultured Ardenticatenaceae bacterium
TTAGCACTCTCCCTCATCTTCTGCTAATACAATCTTGACCCTCCCCTAAACGGTGCTAAAATATCGCCCGTCGAGTTTGGCACTCTCAAAACGAGAGTGCTAAACGGGTAATAATTCCCAAAACGATTTTACAAAGGAATGTGCGATATGAAGCTAAGACCACTTGGCGACCGTTTGGTCGTCACCATTCAAGAAGAGAAAGAGACTACCCCCACGGGGTTGATGTTGCCTGAAACGGCAAAAGAAACGCCGCAACGGGGCGAGGTTATCGCGGTTGGAAACGGCCGTTATAACGACGAAGGCAAGCGCATCCCGATGGATGTAAAAGTCGGCGATGTCGTTCTCTACGCCAAATATGGCGGCTCAGAATTGAAGGTTGAGGGGATGAAACTGCTCATTTTGCAGGAATCTGACGTTTTGGCGGTTATTGAATCGTAATTGAAATGGGGCATGGCAACGCCATGCCCGTACCGTAGGGGTTTGGTGTCGCCAAACCCAATATATTTATTTAGGAGATTAGTACAAACATGGCAAAGCAACTCATTTTTTCAGAAGACGCACGTCGTAAATTGATGGTCGGCGTGAACACATTAGCAACGGCCGTTTCCACAACACTCGGCCCCAAAGGACGCAACGTCGCCATCGACAAAAAATTCGGCGCACCCACCATCACCCACGATGGCGTAACCGTCGCCAAAGAGATTGAACTGGAAGACCCATACGAGAACATGGGCGCACAACTGCTCAAAGAAGCAGCCACCAAAACCAACGACATCGCTGGTGATGGCACAACCACCGCCACCGTTTTGGCACAAAACATCACCCACGAAGGGATGAAAAATATCGCCGCTGGCGCGAATCCCATGCTGCTCAAACGCGGTATCGAAGCTGGCACAGCCGCTTTGTCCGCCAAAATTGGCGACATGGCCGTTCCGATTGACAGCAAAGAAGACATCGCCTCCGTCGCCGCCATTTCTGCCCAAGACCAAAGCATTGGCGACTTGATCGCTGAAGTAATGGACAAAGTCGGCAAAGACGGCGTTATCACCGTCGAAGAGTCCCGCAGCCTTGAGTTCGAGACCGAGTACGTTGAAGGGATGCAATTTGATCGCGGCTATATCAGCCCCTACTTCGTCACCAGCCCGGACAGCATGGAAGCTGTGCTGGAAAACCCGTACATCCTTATTCACGACAAAAAAATCAGCGCGGCACAAGATTTAGTACCCGTGCTGGAAAAACTGATGCAAATCGGCCAGAAAAACTTCGTCGTCATCGCCGAAGATATTGATGGCGAAGCGTTGGCAACCCTCGTGTTGAACAAATTGCGCGGCATGATTAATGCATTGGCAATCAAAGCTCCTGGCTTTGGCGACCGCCGTAAAGCGATGTTGCAAGACATCGCCGCGCTGACTGGCGGCAACGTCATCACCGAAGAGATGGGACGTAAATTGGACACCGTAACAATTGAAGATTTAGGACGTGCGGCCAAAGTGGTCTCCTCCAAAGACGACACCACCATCGTTGATGGTGCTGGCGAAGAAGAAGGGATCAATGCCCGCGTTGACCAAATCAAAGTCGAAATCGAACGCAGCACTTCCGATTATGACCGCGAAAAATTGCAAGAACGTCTGGCTAAAATGGCTGGCGGCGTTGCCATCATTCGCGTTGGCGCAGCGACTGAGGTCGAACTGAAAGAGAAGAAACATCGTGTGGAAGATGCACTGAGCGCAACCCGTGCTGCCGTTGAAGGCGGCATCGTTCCTGGTGGAGGCGTTGCCTTGTTGAATGCACTGCCCGCACTGGATGATGTGGACGTGGCCGCTGGCGACGTGCAGACTGGTGTCAACATTTTGCGTGCCGCGTTGGAAGCCCCCATGCGTAAAATCGCAGAAAATGGCGGCAAAAACGGGGATGTCATCATCCAAAACGTGCGCCGCGCCCAAGAAGAGGCTGGTGATATTGGCGTTGGCTACAACGTCTTGACCGAAGAGTACACCAACATGATTTCCATCGGTGTCATCGACCCCGCAAAAGTGACGCGCGGCGCATTGGAAAATGCGGCCAGCATCGCTTCCATGATTTTGACCACCGAAGCACTCATCACCGACCTGCCAGAAGAAGGCGGAATGCCGGCAATGCCCGATATGGGCGGCATGGGTGGTATGGGCGGAGGCATGGGATTCTAAATAATTAACAATGAATAATTAACAATTAATAATGAATGAGGTGTAGTTCGCAATTCATTATTAAAAGTTCATTATTCATTATTTATTTACCTGCTAACGCTAGTAATGAAAAAGCCCCCTCAAACACGAGGGGGCTTTTTTTTGTTTGGGGCAAAAAAACAATCAACAATTAACAGCTAACAGCCAACAATTAACGGCCGTTTAGGTTGAGAAGGCGATCTGGGTAATTGGTGATGATGCAATCTACGCCGAGCGCGATGAGGCGTTCCATGTCATCGACCTCATCGACTGTCCACACATGAACGGCCGTTTTCTTCCGATGTGCCGCCTTCACAAACCGACTGGTGATCACCCGCCGCCGTCCGTAAAATTCGGGGATTTGCAGGGCATCTGCATGACCATTATAAAAACGGCCGATGAGCAGTTTGTTCATAATGAACAGCCGTCGTGTCTCTTGCAGAGAAGCGGCCGTTAATGCCTCTGGACAGTGGTTACGAAACGCCTGAATCGTTTTCTCGCTAAACGACCCGACCATAATTTTGTTCGTCATGCCAAACTTGTACACCATCTCCACAAACGGCTCCACGATGGCTGGGTCATGCTGCTTAATGTCGATATTGATCCACAGATGGGGAAAGTTGACAAAAACCTCTTCCAGCGTGGGAATCGTCGCCCCTTTACCGCGATAGGGGAAGGTTTCCCCGCCATCGGCTGTCCACCAGTAGCCTGCGTCAACGGCTTGCACTTGGGCGAGGGTCATCTCTTTAATTGCGCCGCTACCATTGCTAATACGATCAACGGTGGGGTCATGAATGATGATTAAACGGCCGTCTTTTGTTTGATGTATGTCTATCTCCAGCCCATCCACGCCCAAATTGGCCGCGCCTTCAAAGGCCATCATCGTGTTTTCAGGCCACAAGCCGCCGCCGCCGCGATGTGCCAGCACGATGATGCCAGAATCATCAGCAAAGGGATTGAGTTCACCTGTCATTTTTTTCATAGGACAGTTTTGTTAGCGGGGGGGATGGGGTAAACGGCCGTTTACAATCCTGCCTAATTTTTGTAAGTATACAGTGCCATAATCTCATCAATATGTAAGCCCGTAATGTTGCTGATTTCCTTAATATCATATGAATCAAGCAATTGCCGAGCGATATTCTTCTTTTCTTCTAACATCCCGCGTTCTACGCCACGCTCTACGCCACGTTCCATTCCGCGTTCCATTCCCTTCTCATACCCTTCTTGAATATATTCCTGTGCAATAGTCGCCATCACATTTTCTCCTTGCTCAC
>CAYSDT010000387.1:0-3462 GCA_964429835.1 uncultured Ardenticatenaceae bacterium
TACATTATAACATATCACATAAGGTTTTAGACAAACGGCCGTTTTCCCAAGTGCAACATCACCCTCGTTAAGTGCAACGCACCCCAAAGGTGTGATGCACTTGGTACTACATCTCATCGGTGATGGATTGGTGTTCTATCTACTCTAATAGAAAGGTGAGGGGGATGTGCAAACGGCCGTTCCACGCAATTTCAGAATGGTCGTCCCCCACAAATTTGCGGGTTTGCCAGTTTGAGCCATCGTATCCTCTGCTTTCCATCACCACATCGACTTTGCGTTGATGTGGTTCGTAGCGTGCATCCAGCGTTTCCGTGCCGTAATCGAAGTAGAATTTATGCGAAGAGGGGGCGGGCAGATTTGCTTGCAAATACGCTGCAAAAGCGTCGGGCATGGGGTTGTCTGGTCGGTCATCAATTCCCATAAAATGGGTGGACAGGCACGCCGCGCCGCCAAAAATTGCTGGATATTCACAGACGGCGTACCATGAAATCAGTCCGCCCATGCTGGAACCAGCGATGAACGTGTTTTCTCTGTCTGGCAGGGTCGGATAAGTGCGGTCGATGTATGGTTTTAGCTCGTGGACGATGAATTCGAGGTAATTATCGGATTGAATGGCGGCTTGAAATAACGGGGTTCCATCGTCTAATTTTGCTTGTTGGATGATGGCGTTGCGGAACGGCTGGGGGAGGGTGTCAAACGGCCGTTTTGGTAAATAATCGGTATAACGGCCGTTTCCAGAATTCCATATCCCCACCACAATCGTGGGGCGAATGTCGTATTGGCTGATCACATCAGCCACGCCCCACGACTGCCCGTTCCATGTGATGGCATCGTCGAATAACATCTGCCCGTCGTGCATGTAGAGGGTTGCATAACGGCCGTTTGCATCATAATCCTCTGGCAGCCACACATCAACATGCCGTGCCGAAATATAGTGGGATTCAAAATTTGGAATGCGTTCAATTGTTCCCACTGAAACGGTTGGGATGGGGTCAGATGGCGTGTTGGATATGTTTTTCTTTGTCATGTTAGTCTCCGTAAACGCGAACCCAGATAGCCGCCCAATAACGCCAGCCCAATCGCCACCCAGCCAGTAAATATAAGTTGACTGATCGACTGTTGACCAGAAACAGCCCCCCAACTAATCATGTTGGCAAGCTCAAGCACAACCATCAAAATTGCTCCCCAACTGCATAACACAGACAGTTGCCATTGCGTCGGAAGCAACGCCCCCACACCAGCGCAGCCTGCTATAAAAATAAAGATAAGGGCAACTATTCCTGCCCCGCTTGAATCCGCGAATAAGCCAAATCCGCTCAAATAGCCCATCAAAAAAATCAAGAGTGCAATGCCAGCCCCGCGTACATATTTCATATGATTATTTCTCTAATACGTTAGTGTCATTGGTTATTCGCCACCATTTCTACTTGGCGAATAAATTCGCAGCTACAGTTGCGAAGTCGGCCTTCGCCGACTGAGACCTAGACCGCGTAGGCGGTCTTTGCAGCCGTAGGCGCGATTTCAATCGCCAGCCAAACAGGTGGCGAATACTTCGTGACACTAACCCAACACTAAAATCGTAATGATAAGCAACTTAACCCGCCATCCAATTTACGAAATTCAGAAACATCCAGTTCAATGATGGGATAGCCCGCGTTTTTTATTGTTTTTCGCGCTTTGGGGTAGCCTGCGGGCATTATCACCGTGCCGTTGACCCAAATGCAGTTGGCGGCGTAGCTTTCATCAGCATCAATTTCCAGAATATTGAACGATTGGAATTGTGGTTCGATTAAAAATTCACCGCACGCCAATAGATTGTTTTGTTCCAAATAAGCCAATCCCGTCTTCAAATGCAGCACCTCTTTCAGCGTCACCATCGAGCCGCTCATGCCATATTTTTCCAAATGGGCGATGGTTTGTTGTGCGCCATCTTCATTTGTTCGCGCCGACAGGCCGATGTAGAAGTGCGATCCGACCATCATAATGTCCCCCGCTTCGACAGTGCCGGGCGAGAGAACTTCTTCGATGTGGGTGTAGTGGGGGGCTAGAATTTGGGGGTAAACGGCCGTTTCTCCCCGTCGTGAATCTGCACCTGGCCGCGTAATAATCGCGCATTTTGCCGTCAACAAAGCCACATCTTCCACAAAAGTGGAATCGGGATATTGTTCATCGGCGGGCAACACCTCAACTTCCACGCCGCACGATTGCAACGCTTTGATGTAAGCGGCATGTTGGCTTAACGCCAATTCATAATCTGGTACACCTAAATCTGCACTGGTCAGCCCATCAACCATGCTTTTGCTTGGTATTCTTACGATTGCTTTTGTAAACATTAAACCTCTCTTTCCACGCTCTGCGTGGAATGAAGATCAGAACGCTCTGCGTTCAGGGACGCAGAGCGTCCGTGTCTGCATTCCCACGCAGAGCGTGGGAACGAGATCGTATCATTTTTTAACGCGATAACTGTCGCGCCCTTTTCGTAAATAAATCCACCACTCAGCGGGTGATTTTTGGATGGCGTAATGGGTCACTTCCAACTTTTGAAACACATCATAAAGCGGTTGCGGATGCCATTTATGCTTGAGCAGCAACACCTCGCCCACTTCCAACTGCTTAATCGCAGGGAAAAGCGGCACGAACGGGTCAACATCCAGCCGCTCATCCCCTTCGAGCAAATCTATCACCGTCACCACCTCGCCCGTAAACCAATCGGGGGGCTGTGCGGGGTTGGCAGGGAGCAGGGGAGCGGGGGAGATGGGGGGATACTCTTCCATTCCAGCCGCTTCATAAATTCCTGCAATTAACGATTCTGCCGACATGTCCAACATCACCGCCAGCCGCGCCAATGTGATGCGCGGCGGCAATAATTGCTGTATGAACGGGTTGTTTAAGCGTTCAAGATCGTGCGGGTGCAGGCTGATGATGTACGGCTGCACATCGGGGTGCAATGCTAACGCTTTTGTGAGTTTGTGTTCTGGTTTAAGTGGGGTCATAGGAATTACCTGTTATTCAGTGATGGCGTTGTCGTAAATTAAATCGTCAACGGCCGTTAATATAATCTCATACGCGGGCGGATGTGGCGAATTGTCACGAGTGACAACCGTTTTTGTCTGCTCGCCATCGGTGATGGTCAACGTGTAGGTGATTAAATCACAACAATCACCCCCTTCGAGATATTCGTCATCCAGTTCGTAGAATTCGACTTCATCTGCTGTTTGTAAAACGGCCGTTACTTCCGCTGCTTCAGCTTGACTGACCAACACGCCTTCACTATTCTCAATACGGCCGTTGGCGTAAATGTTCCACTCTTGCTCCAACCCCGCAAAGCCGCCGCTTTTGCCGTAGACGATGGCCGGTAATTGCACCGCATCCTGACCAAACCCAGCCACACCGTACCCTGCCAAAAACAAGCCCGCCATCAAAACAGTCACCCACGCTTTCTTTACCATACATTCCTCTGTC
>CAYSDT010000388.1:0-3456 GCA_964429835.1 uncultured Ardenticatenaceae bacterium
TCTCTATCTCTACCTCTATGGGATATTTACGGTCGCTTGTCCCGCATTTGTAATTTGAATCACACCCGCCCAATTGCACATCAATTTACAACTGTTATTGAGTGCTGGTTTATTCTTAATCATCACCGTTGGCGTACCGACGGGTATCCATGGCGAGGTTGTAACAGGTGTGCATGGTGCAGGTGTGAACAACACGGGCGGCGGCCGTTTGGTGGCTGGATTAGTCGGTGAATTACACATGCCAAAAGGCATAATGTTTTTACCCGGCACATGATCCATAATCGTCGCCGCTGGCACTTTATTGGCGTTCACCGTATTTTCTGGCGTAACCGTCATGCTGCTCGGTGCCGCACCAAAACTACACTGTAACATCGCGCCCATCACCACTTGTTGCCCCATCGTTTCTCCTCTGTTGTAGGTCAAGTTTGCAAACTTGACTTACGAATGAGCTAGTACACGTTGGTGGAAGTCCTTATAGGTTGGGTTTGGCAACGCCAAACCCCTACGGTAGGGGCATGGCGTTGCCATGCCCTGCACTTAAAACATCTAAGAACTTTCGCCAAGCTATACTAATTGATATTCACCAACTTCCCTTTCAAATTGAGTATGCCCGTTGCCGTTATGTCTAACATACCACCCGCATCAATTTTCATGTTCATGGCGGATTTTATTTCCACATCACCACCGCTGTTGATGATTATTTTCTTGCCAGTATCATCCAGCGTGACTTTATGCCCGCCGCTGGAAGCGATTTCCAGCTTTTTGCCACTGTCGTCCATCGTCACTTTATGGCCGCCAGCGGTTGTGATTTCCAATAATTTGTTGGCATCATCCATCAAGATGGTGTGACCGCTTGCCGTCGCTAACTCCATTTTGTCATCAGCATCATCGTGCATGAGGATGTAATGCCCTTTATGCGATTGCCACACACGAATCATATGTTTTTCGCCATCGGCAGCACCAGCGGCGGCGGCGGGAATGGCGTGTTTTGCATTCCATAATCCACCAACGACAAACGGCCGATTAAAATCGCCGTGTTCAAAGGAGACCAACACCTCATCATCCACATTGTGCGTCATAATAAGACCAACATCAGCACCGCCGCCAGCACTGGCAACACGCGCCCAATCGCTTTCGGCATCATCACTCATCCATGGGTATTTTAGTTTAACACGGCCGTAATTGTCAGGGTCGTTGCTGTTGGTAACAACGGCCGTTACCACCCCATTCCATCTTCGCAACGGCTCCTGTCGGAACATTTGCTCTGCCAACATCCCCGTGCGCGATCCGCGTACCGTAAACGTCGTCGTTAATCCCGTATTATCGTAGAGGTGGCTCGCCTCTGTCACCATATATGTGCCACTGAACCGCGTTCCCAGCCCTTCGATTTTCACAAATTCACCAGCGGTGATGGTTGGTTTGTTGAGTACAACCCCTTCGGCCTCTATAAACATGCCGCTGAGTTCATTCAATCGCGCCTGTGCCAATAAATCCGCCTCTGCTTGGGTGACGACAGGCACATCTACAATAATCTGCTTGCCGGCGCCGAATGTTTTTGCCCAAGCAGCCCCATCCTTGCTTTCCCCGCTGCTTGGATATAATTTCCCAGCAGTCGCTTTCCCGACGATGGCTTTCTGTGTCGCAGAATCCCATCCTTTGACAATGACCTCATTTACTTGTTCGGCCAACGTCATAACTGGATGGAACGAAACCATATCTTTCCCCCATGTAAGCCCAACTTTCGTGCCGCTGGATGGTGGTTTGCGAAAATACAGTTTGCCATCAGCCACGAAACATTCATAGCCGATGCGCCACGCCCGCTGCATTAAAAAAGCGAGGTCGGATTGATTATCCTGATAAATATGATCATAGACGGTGCTGGTTGCATCCACGCTTGCCGATAAACCAGCATTGCCAGCAAATTCAGTGGCAAGGTCGCTGTCTTTCTTATTAAGAAATGCCGCGCTTTTGGTTTCGCGGAACAAGCGATGGGATTTGTCGTAGCCGCGCACAACCAATGTAGCCAGCATTCCTGCCTTAAATTCAGGCTCCAGCGCAGTTATTTCGCCTGTGATGAGTTTTACTCGCTCATCGTCGCCGTTAATGACGGTAATTTCGACTTCTTTGGTGAGATCGAAAGGCCCCTTGTCCACTAATTCCTGCTTGGGATCATGCAGACGCAAGGTGAACATATGCGGCAGATGGGTATGCTGATCCATCACCGCTTCCATGAGTGCATTGAGAACCATCGTTTCAACGGCCGTTCCGTCTACTTTGATCTCAATTTCTGTGAAAATAATTGTACTTTGAGCCATAGTTAGGAGAAGTCGCGCTTTTGCCAAAAGCCTGACTTCTATTCTGCATTATCGTGGCGGAATTGTAATTTGCTGTCCCGGCCGTAATCGTTTCGGGTTTCTGATGTTATTGAACGTCGCAATTTGCCGCCAAAGTGTCGCATCACCATACACATCGGCAGCAATTAGATCAAGTCGATCTCCATGTACAACTTTGTGAATTTCCAAAGGCGGCCCGCCACCAGATGTTGGATTTTGGTGCGGGTTTTTATGGTAATCGTCACTTTGAATGAAAGAGACGGACGCTTCTGCCCGTACAGGTTCACCATCTTTGTCGAACAGTGTGAATTTGATGGACAAATCGCAAATGACCGCCTTAAATTTGAACGAAGACCATTCAAATTCTATCTCTGGCGGTACAGATTTTGGATCTTCTTGGTCAAGTGGGTTCATCAATCCCCACAGTTGATTGGTGATTTCGGTTAAATCATCTCCTGTTTCGTAGGTGTCAAAGTACAAGGTACTCAGGCTCAAGGTGGCGCGGCCAAATTGCTTAAATTCTGGTAGCGGCGGAATGACTAAATCGTTGGCGGTGTAATAAGTGTTTTTCCGTGCGATAGTATAGTTTTCAGGGTTGAACATGAAGTATAACTTCGTGTTGTCGCTTAAATTCTTGATGGTGGCGGGTTTCAGGCTGCCACGGGTTTTATTCATTAATATCATCGTTTACCCCGTCCTCGTTCCCATTCGACAGATAACCGTCTGCGAAGTTGACTGTAAACCTGATTGGCAATTTGGTCAATGTCGGGCGCACTTGCGCTTGATTCTGAATCATTGTCGTCATTATCATCACTGTCTTGTTCACTGCTGCTGTCCTCCTCCTCTCGCTGAATAAGTGGCGGGGTGGGGGTGATGGTTGGCGTGGGTGTTCGTTGTATTTGCGGTTCAAGAGTAGCGAGTGGCGCTTCAACAGCGGCAATGGCGCGTTGGATTGTGTCAGGTGTTTGTGGAGAAACGGCCGTTTGCGGTTCAAGAGTAGCGAGTGGCGAGTGGCGGGTGGCGAGTGGCACTTCAACAGCGGCAATGGCACGTTGAATTGTGTCAGGCGTTTGGGGAGAAACGGCCGTTTGCGGTTCAAGAGTAGCGAGTGGCGAGTGGCGAG
>CAYSDT010000389.1:0-3455 GCA_964429835.1 uncultured Ardenticatenaceae bacterium
AACTTGGGGTAAAGACCTGACAGGTTTCATCAAGACCTTTTGTTTTGCACAAGGATCTTTGGAAAACCTGTCAGGTCTCCCCGATCAAGACCTTTTGTTTTGTACAAGGATATTTGGAAAACCTGTCAGGTCTCTCCGAAATATTGAGAAGATACGATTTATGCACTTAATCGGGCGATTAAAACGGCCGTCATTTCTTTCCGATAAGCGGCATTACCACGAAAATCGCCGGGATGGGTGCAAACGGTGTCCGTGGCGGTCAGGCGGGATGGCAGCGGGTTCATGCCCGTGCCTGCCCAGCGTACATCTTCACCCGTTGGCTGCCACATCAACACGGAAACGATGGGGTAATCGGCGGGGGTGCGGGCGACGCGGTCGGCTTTGCCTGTGCCGTCTGTCCAAGGGATGGAAACGGCCGTTATCAACCCACCCATCGCCTCATCAGCCAAATAATCGGCCAAAGCAACCTGCGTTTGGTCACCAATGACGACCATCGCTTCCAAAAGGAGCAACGCGGCCAGCATTTCGCTGTCGGCCAAACGGGAAGCAATCGTGCCGCCAATCGTGGCCGAATTGCGGTAGGTGTTTGCCCCTGCACGATGGATTGCGTCGGCTAACAGCGGGGCGGCTCCAGCGAGTGGCGCGTCGTCAAGCGCGGCGGTCAGGTCGGTCAATGTCACCATCGCCCCCACGCGCAGAACGCCATCGCCCCATTGAATTGTTGCTAAATTGAGGTCTTGTAAATCGACGACTGCGCCTTGCACGTCGCCAGCTAATAATTTTGAGCCGCCACCTAGTGGATAAACGGCCGTTTCTTCCAATAATCCCATCGCCTCTGCCAAATTTTGCGGACGATGATATGCTGATGGTTGTTGAGACATGATGTTCTCCAAATTGCAGACCTGATGGATGTTGCAGGTCTGTGACTAAATGCTGTTATAATTTCCCTGATTGTACCCGTAACCTGACCGTAGAGAAAGAAAATATGGCACGATTTAACTTAAAAGAAAAAAGTACGCAACGGCGCATCATCGCTGTTGTCGTTGCCTTGTTCGCCTTGCTGGTGATGGGTTTTTACAGTGCGACCAACCCCGAACGGTTGGCACACAGCGGCGTGTTAAGCGGCGCGGATTGGATGGGGTACGGCGTGTGCCATCGCATTACGTCACATTCGTTTGTATTTAACGGCCGTCAATTTCCCCTGTGCGCCCGCTGCACCGGCATGTATCTCGGCGCGGCACTCACATTCATCACCTTACTGCTTGCCGGCCGCTCCCACTGGAGCGATTTACCGCCGATGCGCGTGCTGTTTGCCCTGCTTGGCATCGTCGGCTTGATGGGGGTTGACGGGTTGAATTCGTATAGCCATTTCTTCCCTAACACACCCCATCTGTACGAGCCGCAAAATTGGCTGCGGCTGCTCACAGGTTTAGGCACGGGCATTATGATGGGGTCGGTGATGTTTCCTGCGTTGGCGCAAACTTTGTGGAAAGATCAACTCTACCGCCCGTCCATCCAATCCTTGCGTGAATTGGCGGGGATGGTGTTAATCGTGTTGACGGCGTGGTTATTGCTGTTGAGCAACCAACCAGCCATTATGTTCGTATTGGCACTTATCAGCGTGGCTGGCTTGTTGATGTTGCTGGGATCGATCAATTTGGTCATTGGGCTGATTATTATCAGGAAGGATGGAAAGATGGAGAGTTGGAGAGAAACGGCCGTTCCGCTTCTCATCGGACTCGCCCTCGCCATCCTTGAATTAAGCCTAATCAGCATGTTACGATACAATTTTACGGGAACGATGACTGGGTTTCCTGGATTAAATTAAAAAATGTACTGGTGTTAATAAATAATCCGCAGATTACGCAGATGGCGCAGATTCTCTTTTAATAATCTGCGAAAATCTGCGTAATCTGCGGATCAACCCTTACTGGAGAAACTATGATTGAAGCAATCGCTGGGATTAGTACAGCATTTGGATTAGCGGGCAGTGCGGGCTTAAACGCCTACATTCCCCTGTTGATCGTTGCTATTGCGGGTCATTACCCGCTCAATAATCCGCTCGTCCAACTTGGTGAGCCATACAATATCATCAGCGAGCCGTGGGCGATTATGATTATCGCCGTTTTGTTGCTGATCGAAATGTTGGTAGACAAAATACCAGCCATCGACACCCTGAATGATGGGATTCAAACCTTCATTCGCCCAGCAGCGGGCGCGTTTTTGTTCGCGGCCAACTCTGGCGTAATCACCGAAATGCACCCCGCGTTGGCGTTGGGGGCAGGATTAGTCATTGCGGGCGGAGTTCACGCCGCGAAGGGGGTGGCGCGGCCGGTCGTCACCGCATCAACGGCGGGAACGGGTAATTGGCTGGTCAGTCTGGGGGAAGATGTGCTTTCCCTCGGCATGACGCTCATCGCCCTCATCATGCCGTTCTTAGCGATGATTATCATCGTGTTTATTATGGGATTCCTTATATATGTGCTGTATCGTTTCCGCAAGCGCAAGGAAAAGAATGCGATGTTTAAGATGTAAACGGCCGTTTGCCCCCAATTTATAAAGAATTAACACGAAAAAGGAGAAACTATGTCTTACGAATATCAACAACAAATGCCGACAACACCACCATCAGAAACGGTGTTGCAAGAGCTGTTTAACGCCGCGATGGCAAAAGTATATCTCTGGATGTTTGCAGGATTACTGCTGACCACCATCGTCGCATTCTACACATCAACCAACGAAACCATCCTTCGTTTTGTCTATGGCACGCCATTTGTCATGATAGGATTGCTTGTTGCTGAAATTGGGTTGGTCATCGCCATTTCGGCCGCCATTATGAAGTTGTCGCCAGCAAAAGCGTTGGCACTCTTCTTTCTGTACGCTGCGCTGAACGGGGTAACAATGTCCGTTATCTTTCTGGCGTACACGAGCGGAACTGTCATCATGGCGTTTGGTACGACATCTGTGCTGTTCGGCATCATGTCCGTCGTTGGCTACACAACCAAATCTGACCTGACAAAATGGGGCCCGATTCTACTCATGGGTCTGGTTGGAATCATCATCGCTTCCATTGCCAACATGTTCTTGGCAAGCAGCACGCTGGATTGGATTATTACTTATGCTGGCATCCTGCTATTCCTCGCCCTGATCGTTTACGACACCAAATACATTAAAACGATGACGGCAAAATTCGCCGCCACAGGCGATGGACAGATGGTAAATCGCATTGGTGTGTTGGGTGCATTGAAACTGTATCTTGATTTTATCAACTTGTTCCTTTTCATTTTGCGCTTATTCGGCCGTAAATAGATGGATCCGTAAAAAAAGTTCAACTTTTTGTCTCGATAGGATTTGTACCTTGATGAGCAAAAGTTGAACTTTTTGGTTCTGCTGTTTCAGCAGGCGCGTAATTGTTGTCAATCCATCCAGTTCAGCAGTCGCCCATGTGTGGGCGT
>CAYSDT010000390.1:0-3450 GCA_964429835.1 uncultured Ardenticatenaceae bacterium
CTTCTATGTGAGGCGTGTTAAATACGCCCTCATCAACCCCCTGCGCGATGATTTTTGCAAATTCAGCAACCGTTATGGGTGTTAGTTCTTCAGGAGGCCGTTCTGCATGGCGCAGATCGTGGCCGATTGCATCACCCCTACGGAGCGGCCACGCCCCCTTCGGCGGGCGGATCGGCCAGTGTTTCTGCCACCGCTTCCGCCGCCGTATTGCTGACATTGATGTAGCTGAACCCATAGCCGCGCATCACCCGTCGCTCGCTTTCCTTGTCCATTTCAGCCACCACGCCCAGATTATAGCGCATATCTTTGACCACTTTAGTAAGGATGGCATCCACTTGGTCGCGCAATGCCGCCACCGCTGCCTGCGCGTCATCATAAGCGCGGTCGGCCATGGGGAGGGTATCGTAGGTCGCTTTTGCCGCTGTGTACAAGGTCTGCAACTCGGCCACCGTCGGGTCGCCCAACGGCGCGTAGCCAGCGGCGACTGCATCCCCGTCCCCTTCCATCACCACCCCGCAACGGGGCAGCCATTCGGCATAGGGCATTGATTTTGGCACTTCGCCGCTTTCAGGCAAGCCGTAAAAATGGAAGATGCTTGCCCCCAAACTTTGCCGTCGCTCCCGCCGTTTGATGCTTTCCCATGCGTCGCGCACCCCCCATTCCAACAGCTTGAACGCCCCATCTTTTGCCAGCACCGCTTTGGAGCGGGCGGCCAGCGTGTCGTTCAGGCTTTCAAGTGCGTTTTTGAATGGGGGATGGATGGTGGTCGCTTCGGTAATAACGGCCGTTCTTACAAACTCCTTCCCCGCCACCGCATCCTGCGCGTGGATGGACAAAATACGTTCCAATGTCTGCAATCGTCGTAAATCATTACTGGGTTGATCATAATTTGTTGACATAATAATCCCCCTCCTTGGGGATACCTCTGTGAGAGGTCTGGTGGTTGTCGTCGGAACGATGGCAACCTTATTTAAGAATTCAGCAGTAGTATACCACAGTTTTAACCCGCTATTTCTTTCAAACGGCTCTATCCTGATGGGATTGTCGGGTTGGGGAATGCGGCTCGGCTCTATCCTGATGGGGTTGTCGGGTTGGGGAATGCAGCTCGGCTCTATCCTGATGGGGTTGTCGGGTTAGGGAATGCGGCTCGGCTCTATCCTGATGGGGTTGTCGGGTTAGGGAATGGGGTTAGGATAGAGCCGTTTAGGGGGTAATGTCTGGTTTTCCACATCCACACCCCCATCGTAGGGGCGACGCGATGGGGTACACCCTCACGCAAACACCAACAATTCGATGCCCATCGCTCGCCCACATGGTACGCCGATGTGCGGGCGAGCGAGGCAATCGGATGGAAGGCCGTTCTGCATGGCATAGATCGTGGCCGATTGCATCGCCCCTACGGGGACGTGGTACTTTCCCCACCCCCTCCACAATAATTAAACCAGTACAGGCATACTGCCCCCATGCCCAAAACGCCCACTCCCCATCCCTAACGGGATCGATCAATTAACTGCAAAATCTGCTCAGCACGCTCATGACTGTGCGTTAATTCGCGTAATTTGATACTGCTAAACTCCCCAGCCGACTTCACCGTAACATGACCCAATCCAAACATCCGCTCCCATAAAGATTCTCGAAATACAACATCCTGAATACGCTGAACAGGAATGGTTTTACGAGACCGATTGAATATCCCACTAGACACGATCAGATGTTTTTCTGTGAGTGTGTATTCAATGGCGCGGTAGGTGAAGAAAGCAAAAATTGCAATGAAAAGAGCCATTATGAATAATCCAGTAGAACAAAACAGTATGAAACCGCTCAGAAAGCCATCGCTGGTGAGACTGAGTAACGCCAGCAGAATCACAACGCCAAAAACAATGATTACACGCATAACCATCAATGACATGGATGGATGCACTTGAAATATGATTTGATCTTCTTCCGCCATTGTGGTGTCGGGAACAGGTTCCCCTTTCAATTGAACAACAACTTCATCACGGCTGATCATACGCGCCAATCGTTTCATTGCAGAAGCATTCCCCGCGTCCAATTGGAGAACGTGCATCGTAGCCTCTAATCGCTTTGCAGGTGTACGGGCAATGGCAGCCAATCCCAGCCACGCTTGCATATCTTGTTCATTTTGTTGGATGGCTTGTTCAAATAATGCTCGCGCCTTGTCTTTATCGCCAGCTTTGTAAGCGTCAATGCCTTCTTGTGTTGTGTTGTTCATACACTCCTCCCGTTAATTGTTAATTGTTCCCTGTTAATTGTTAATTGTTGCCCCTAACGCCACATCCAACACCTCATCCACTTGCTTCACCAGCACGAACTCCATATCCTTCCGCAGCCGCTTGGGAACATCACTCAAATCCCCCCTGTTTTTCTCAGGCAGGATGAACGTCGTCACCCCCGCCCGCCGCGCCGCCAACGCCTTTTCGCGCAAGCCGCCGATGGGCAGCACCCGCCCGCGCAACGTAATCTCGCCCGTCATGCTGACCGTCCGCCGCACGGGGCGATTCGTAAACGCCGACACCAACGCCGTCACCAGCGTCACCCCCGCCGACGGCCCATCTTTCGGCACCGCCCCTTCCGGAATGTGCAGATGGATGTCCGTCTCGTCGAACCGTTCGTCGGCAATGCCCAGCTTTTCCGCCTGACTGCGCGTGTAGGTGAGCGCGGCTTGTGCGCTTTCACGCATCACATCGCCCAATTGCCCCGTCAGCGTCATATTGCCCTTGCCAGCCATCAAATTCACTTCGATGAACAGCAGTTCGCCGCCAGCAGATGTCCACGCCGCGCCCGTCACCACGCCGACCTGATCCTCATCGGGCAGGCTGTCGCGCATGAAGCGCGGTGTGCCGAGCAGTTTTTCAATGCGAACGGCCGTTATTCTTTTATTCACCCGCTTCCCCTCCGCCACCTTCCGCGCAATTTTACGGCAGACGGTTGCCAGCTCGCGCTCCAGATTCCGCACGCCCGCCTCACGAGTGTAATTGTCGATGAGCGTGTGCAGTGAATCGTTGTTGAATTTCAACCCCATCTTGTCCAATCCGTGCTGTTCCAATTGGCGCGGAATGAGGAAGCGATGGCAAATTTCACTCTTTTCTTCCTCCAGATAGCCAGAGAATTCGATCACTTCCATCCGATCTTGCAGCGCGTGGGGAACGGTGTGCAGGACGTTGGCGGTGGTGATGAACATCACTTTGGAAAGGTCAAAATCAAGGTCGAGATAATGGTCAACGAAGGCGTGATTTTGTTCGGGGTCAAGCACCTCAAGCAGTGCCGATGCGGGGTCGCCGCGAAAATCGTGGCCGAGTTTGTCGATTTCGTCGAGCATGAAGAGCGGGTTGCTGGTGCCAACGCGCCGCATCGCCTGAATGACACGGCCGGGCATCGCGCCGATGTAGGTGCGCCGATGGCCGCGTATTTCGGCTTCATCACGCACGC
>CAYSDT010000391.1:0-3436 GCA_964429835.1 uncultured Ardenticatenaceae bacterium
GACAAACGGCCGTTTATCCCCCACCCCCATCAAAAATATGCTATCATTAACCCCGTATATATTCATCTTGAAAAAAGGAGAGTAATTATGACAGCAGTATTCTTTGGTTTCGTTTTTGGCTTCATGGGCTGGTTTTTTCTGCGCTATGTGCTGGGCGGCTTTTTCACCGTTGACCAGAACGAACGCGCCGTAAAAACCCGCTTTGGCAAAGCAAACCGAATAGGCAAAGCAACAACATTGGACGATCCCATCGCTGATCGCCTCAACGAAAAAGACAAAGAGCGATATATTTACCCCCAAATGCGCGTCATTCAACCTGGCGGCCCCTATTTCAAATGGCCGTGGGAAAAAGTGCATAAAGCATCCATCGCCACCGAAACGCTTAATATGGCACGCGATCTGGAAACCCCATCCGCCAATAATAATGGCGAGATGTTGGAAGCGGTCACCAAAGATCAACTCAATATCGGCCTCACAGGGCAGATACGGTTCCGCGTTTCCGAACGCAATCTGTACGCCTACCTTTTCGGCGTAAAAAACCCAATCGTTCACACGATGGGCTACTTTGTCGCCATTTTACGGCAGCGCATCGCCAACTTTGAATCACAAGAAGCCCTTATCGAAGGAGCTGAGGTTGAATTAGGCGATGATCTAATTGATGGCATTTCCATCAACGATTTACGCAAAAATCTAAACGCCATCAACGATTATATGGAAGCGGAATGTGCATCGGCCGAAGCGCGATACGGCATCGTTTTTGATGCGTCACTCATCACGGGCATTGACCCGCCACAGCAGGTTGATTCGGCGTTGGCAGCCATCAATACCGCCCATAATGTTGTGTCATCCGAAATCAGTCTGGCACGGGCAGATGCCGATCAGACCATCGTCCAATCCAAGCGGGCGGTGGAGATTGAAACCTTACGAGCGCAAGCTGAAGTTGAGCCGTTGAATTCGTTGGCGGCACAGTTGCACAATCTCAAAGACAACGGCGAGGGCGTGTTGGAAGCATATATGCGAAATGTACAGTTGAAACTATATTCAAAAGCGCAAAAAGTCATTTTGGAGGTGGAAAAATGAATTTTTTCATCGCATTCATCGTTACCTTTTTCTTTTTCCTGATTGGAGAGCCGATTTTTCGCTTTTTCTTACGACTGTTTGGCCTATACGCCGTCGTTCAGGAAGGGACGTGCCATGTGTACGTTTTGTTTGGCAAAGTTGTGGGGGTGATAGAAAAGCCTGGCTTGCAACTGTTGTGGCTTAAATTGGGGCCACGCGCATTAATCATCAACTGGATTGGCAAGCGATACATTTTGGACATGCGACTGGATCAGCAATATCTACGCAGTTTGCCCGTCAATTCCGAAGAGGGCGCACCGATGGGCATTGGCGTGTGGTACGAAATGTTCATCAGCGATCCCGTCGATTACCTGTTCAAAAATACCGATCCGCGTGGCTCTTTATCAGCTAATGTCAGCAGCGCAACCGTGCGCGAATTGAGCAACATGCCGCTAGAGGATATGTTGGAAACGCGCCACATTATGAGCCGTTCGGTGCGGGCGGAAGTATCGCCAAAATCGCATGAGTGGGGGTATAAGTTGGGGTCGGTTTACATTCGCAAGGTGCATTTCCGCGACAGCAATATGATCCATCAAATCGAGGAAAAAGTCGTCAATCGGTTGCGGCAGGTGACATCGGCTATTCGGCAAGATGGTACCAATCGGGTGAGCATCATCACCAATTCGGCAGAACGACAAGCGGCCGTTGAGTTTGCCAGAGCAGATGCAATTCGCCCGCGCATTGTGGGTGAGGCGTTGTATGAAATCAACAAAGACCGCGAGGTTGCAGAGGCGTTATTCGATATTTTAGAGATGGAAAACATCCTAAATGGGGACGCACAAGTGACGCTGATGTCGAAGGGGAATGAATTGACGAAGCAGATGTTAGTGGCGGAGAAATAATTGTCAATTGTTAATGGTCAATGATCAATTGTCAACGGGGGACTTGTGCAGTCGGACTTTCGTTGACCATTGACAATTTTCTCTAGTATTCGTCGTCGGGGGCGGAGGGCTGGTCTATGCCCAGCAGTTCGCCGCGATAGTTGATGCGAATACGAAAACCCATCATGCCCAGCATGTCGCGGGCTTGTGGGGGGATGCCTTGTTCCAGAATTTGGTCGGCGTTTGTGTTGTTGATGGAGGAGGAAACGGCCGCTTTTGTAAACAGATCATCTTGCCCCATCATATTCATCATCTGCTCAACCGCCATATCTTTATTGCCTTCCAGTTGCCCCAGAAAAAAGTCCAATACTTCGCGATCTAGCTCTTCGGCATCAATGTGGCGGCGAAAGCCCTCATCATCAATCACATAATGGGCGGTCTGACCGACGAATGCGGTTTCGGCCGTGTTGCCATCTTCATCAATAACTAATCCATCAAACAGTGCGCGTATGCTCATAAAAACACCTTTTTGTTCGTTCGTATTCAATATATCTTGAAGTGTAAAACGTAACGGGGGAAACGCAAAGGGTATTTATGGATTGGTTATAATTTGGGGAGACCTGACAGGTTTTTCTACAACACTCGCGTAAAATAAAAGGTATTAGTGAAACCTGTCAGGTCTTTTCCATATAAGGTATCAGCCTGACTTCTAATCGACAGCCCACTGCATCCGCATATTTGCGTAATGTGTTAATGGATGGCGAATGTTTCCTGTTGCCACCGCCAGATTCCAGTCGCGCAATTGCAGATGTCTTTGTTCCCATGCGATGAGCAATATCGGCTTGCGTAAGCCCCGCTTCATTTCGCGCTTTTAGTAATTCATCAAATAGTGAAAATTCTGCTTCAAGTGCATTATATTCTTGCACAAATGCAGGGTCTTGTTTCCACTCTTCCAACATTTCATTATGCGATTTCATTATGCGCCTCACCAATTTTTTTGTACATCAGCCATGCGTTGTCTGGCTATTTTCAACTCTTTTTGAGGAGATTTCTGTGTTTTCTTGACGTAAACATGAAGGATAACAATTCTCCGATCTACAATCGTACAAAAGAATGCACGGCCAATTCCCTCTTTCCCTTTTGCCCGAATTTCAAACAAGCCATTTCCCATACTGCGCGTAAAAGGCATTCCTAAATTAGGGCCAAAAGTTATCATGCGCTCAGTCACTCTGGCATAAAATGCGCGGATGCCTACAGGCCATTTATTGATTGATTTCTGCACACGCTTGTTATAGTAAATAATTTCCCAATCCATACCTGAATGTTAACGTATATGTTAACAGGTGTCCAATCACAATAGGGGAATGATGGAGGAGAAAACGGCCGTTTTCTAAAAATCCCCATCCTTTCGTGCAGTGAAACACGCCTGTGCTATAATGCCCCGCAAATAATTTTTGACGTAATACAAGGAAGGAAACACATTGTTTAGACCATTA
>CAYSDT010000392.1:0-3429 GCA_964429835.1 uncultured Ardenticatenaceae bacterium
GGGGGAATGAAACGGCCGTTTTTACCATCGCTTATGGATATGATGCTGATGAGGATACGTTGCTGGCGTTGGCGGAGGCGGCCAACGGCAACTTCTACTTGGGCGACGAGGCCAGTATTGATGCGATTTATGAGGAGATGTCGGCCGCGTTTGGCGGCAGTGTGGGGGTGGGACGGTAGGGGACGATTACACCAGCCAATCGCATGAAAACTAAAAATATGGAACTATAATGAGCCAGAAAATATCAATTTTCCTGTTGATCATGTCAATTTTCCTGACCAGTTGCGTGGATGAATCTGACGTAGCTACACACACACCGCAACCTCTGTTATTAACACCAACATCTATGCCGTCCCCTGTGTCAACGCAAACTCTTACGGAATTTGAAGTAATAGATAATGAGATGCAAGCGAAATATGGTAGAACACACCATGGATGTACCAGTGATGCTGGGGATCCAATGCCACCAGATGCTAATTGCCGGAAATATCTATGGACTAAACCTGTTGCCACGGCCCAATGGAATGCGTTATTTCCGCAAACTAATTTTTATCTAATTCGATTTGATATTATGGTCGGTTGTTCAGGTATGACAACCTGTAGTATGGAAGACTACTTCTTAATTGCACAGCAAGGTAGTAATCGTTATCAGGTAAATACATTTGATAAACTTCTGGAAGCTAATGGTATTGTAATAACTGATGAAAACCGCCAATTAGTTGCCGAAGCGGCTATATTGATGTGGTTGGAAGAATTTACTCAGACGGGAATTCCCTTTACTGATTGGGAAGAAGGTGCTTCATCAGAGGCATCTGTATCTACAAACTATCATGTTAAAGTGGAACTCCAAAATGGAATGTTACAGTTTGGTTTATTGTATGGAGAACATTGCTTTGGTGGATTTGCTGTAATTGGGATTGAGGTGATTGAATCCGATAATAGCTTGTATGGCATAATTTCTACCAATGATAAAGATGATGATGTATGGTGGCGATGTTATTAAATATACAGAGGTGGGTCTGGGATAATGAGGCCAGTATTGATGCAATTTACGAGGAGATGTCGGTCGCGTTTGGCGGTAGTGTGGGCGTGGGACGGTAGGGAATAATTAACAATTAACAAGGAACGGCTAACAATCAACACCCCGTTAATTGTTAGCTGTTTTTGTTTTGCAGAAATGAACCATCCCTTCTAAAATCAGTCTGTTATTAACTTATTTATGGAGAAAATAGTATGGAATTAAAAGAAGCGTTAGCCCAACTGGAGACCGCCCAGAAAGAATTAGAGCCGCAATTTGGGGCGTTGCGCATGACGATGGGGGCATTGAAACCAGCCATCCGCCTGAGCAAAGATGACAAGGCGGACGCGCTGCCGATGCAGAAGGCGTTGCTTAAATTGGAAACGGCCGTTACTGAGATGCAAGCCGAAACGGTGATTGATACGGGGAATTTGGAAACGGCCGTTTCCGCCTTCGCCACCGTCACTACTGCCGCCCTCAACGACCTCGCCTTCGATTTTGCCAAAGATTTACGCGATGAATTTACAAAACAAGGGGTGACGATGGACGGCCGTCCGCCAACGCTCATCGTTGGGATGCTCGTTTTCAAGATGGACATCGCCGCCCGCAAAGGGCAATGGTTATATGGCAAAGAGCCGCTGACCAGCCCCATCCCCCTTTCACGTTACCGCATCTTCCAAACGTACAAACAACAAGTCAAACGCATCGTCGAGCGCAAATTGGACGCGGATTTCTTGCCCAACTTACAAACGGCGTGGCAAAAAGTGGTGGATAAACGGAAACAACGGCCGTCTGGCGGGCGCGTCAACATCATCGAAGTGTACAGCCAGTTCACGCTCGATTTACAAGGCAATCGCTTCTGGAATCAACCATCACGCCGCACGTTCAAAGAGTACGAGCGTGAATTTTTTGTACGCGATATGGTGTTGGCACATGAACAGGGCGATGCCCCTTTCCGCCTTGGCGTTGCCACCAAAGTTCAAGCCGATAAGGCAAACCGCTCAATCTGGATTCCGAAAACGGCCGTTGACGGCGACTATTACAGCGACATTACCTTTGACTAATAATGAATAACGAATAATGAATTGTGAATGGCGATGCTATACTTCACAATTCGTTATTCGCCATTCATTATTCATTATTATGAACCTTTCTCGCCCCCTTGCCCGCCATATTATTGAAACGCTTGGCAGTTTTGGAACGCCGCCGACACGCGGCGTTCAGTATTTCAACGTCGGCAATAAATCGCTGCTGGACGCGCTTGATGAATTTTACCTCTCGTCCTATCTGCAAGATGGCGGCGCGGTGTATAAAATGGTCATCGGCGATTATGGCAGTGGCAAATCTCACTTTCTCTACTGCTTGCGCGATGTCGCATGGGAGCGTAATTTTGCCGTCGTCAAAGTCGATCTCAGCCCCGTCGAAACGCCGTACAATGACCAGAAAAAAGTGTATGAAGCAGTCGCCCAAAATATCATCTGGCACGAAAGCGATGATGCGTTCACCGACGAAACGGGCTTGACCCGCTTTTTGCGCGGTACATTGGAGCGCATCACGGGTGACTTGACGTTGGAAACCTTGCAAAATCCGCTTTATCGCGGGCTTGTGGACACGGTGGAAATGACATCTGTGGACAGTCCTGCTTATCAAACGGCCGTTTTGTCCTACTTTGACTCCCTCATTCGCAACAACGACGAACGGCTCGACTCCCTCACCCGCTGGCTGATGGGCGAAACAACCAGCCCAGCCGACACCAAAATTCTGCGCGAAGTCGGGGTGACGGGCAAAATCAACAAACCCAACGCCTTCCGCATGTTGCGCTCCCTCTGCCAAGTCATCCGCGCCCTTAGCTACAGCGGCCTCGTCCTGCTGTTTGACGAGGTGGATCGGATGGCATCCGTCGGTGGTAAAGCCGAAAAGCTGGCAACCGACACCCTGCGCGAAGTGATTGATCGCACCCGCGAAGATATGCCCGGCGCGATGTTCGTCTACGCCGTGCCGCCCCAATTCATCACCGATGTTGTGCCCAAATATCCAGCGTTGCAACAGCGCGTCCGTGCGCCCGGCCGTTTCAGCCGCGTCAACCATTTCAGCCCACTCATCAGCCTTGAACATCTCGATTTGAATGAAGATGATCTTATGCAAGCGATTGGCGAAAAATTGATCCCCATCTACGAAGTTGCCTTTGACACCCAATTTGACCACAAAGTGCAACGCGCCAACGCTGACATTCTCGCCAACGTCGCCCGTGATGTTTTTCTTGACATCAGCCATCGCCGCCTTTTCGTCAAATCGTTTGTGACGGAACTGTCGCGCCAGCAGTACGGCAAAGAACACACCATCACCGAAGAGGAAGCGCAAGCCATCCTCCGCAACCAGATTGACGAACTCAACAGCGGGGAAACCGCACC
>CAYSDT010000393.1:0-3415 GCA_964429835.1 uncultured Ardenticatenaceae bacterium
ACTGATGCTGATGAGGATTATTTACGGCTGGTACGCTCTGCATATGAAGACGGCCGTTTCCCCAGCAGAACCAGCAAGCGCATCATGGATCGCATTAAAAAGGCAGGCAAAGCATTGACCAGTCTGAAAATGTTGGTGATTTTGCACGATGAAATAGATGATGATTTATTGTACACAGAAGTCGAAGAAAGCACGGCCGTTCCGGGCAGCAGCAAGCGCGAAATTATTTTATCGGCGTATTTATCGCCCGTTGATGCCGTCCGTTGATGAATCGCCCGTTGATGCCGCCCGTTGATGAATCGCCCGTTGATGAATCGCCCGTTGATGCCGCCCGTTGATGAATCAACGGGCTAAAAAGCAACGCCCCATGAATGGGGCTGCACGATTAGCCCCATTTATGGGGCGACGCTTATTAGCATGGCGATTTATCGCCGTGCGAACATCGCCGTGTGAACATGACCGTGTGAATATAACCGCGTTAATAAAATACATAAAACAGAGGAGGTATGATATGCCATATTGGAGATTGTTTTATCATTTGATTTGGGCAACAAAAAATCGGGAACCAACCTTAACGGCGCAAATAGAGCCGATTATTCATGGATATTTGCGCCAAAAGGCGATTGGGCTGGGGGCAACCGTTTTCGCATTGAATGGAGATAAAGACCATGTTCACGTTGTCGCTTCCATCCCGCCTAAAATTGCCGTAGCAAAATTTGTAGGGCAGATTAAGGGCGTGTCCTCGACCAAATTTAATAAATCGGGGGTTCAAGAACGGCCGTTTTTCTGGCAATCAGAATACGCAGCATTTTCATTTGACGGCAAACGCCTGCCCAATTATATTGCCTACGTTGAACGACAAAAAGAACATCACGCACAATCTACGACAATCCCGATTTTGGAACGGGCTTCTGGCGATGGCGTTGTCCGCATTGGCGAAACACAAGCATTGTATCATGTCGAAGATATTTCTTGGCGTAAAGAATTGGAATTGATGCTTGTTGATGAATCGCCCGTTGATGCCGCCCGTTGATGAATCGCCCGTTGATGAATCAACGGGCTAAAAAGCAACGCCCCATGAATGGGGCTAATCGTGCAGCCCCATTCATGGGGCGACGCTTATTAGCATGGCGATTTATCGCCGTGCGGATTTATCGCCATGCGAACACCGCCGCACAATAATCACAAAAACAAACAAAAATTATGAACAAAAATAGCGCAACAACCCTTATAGCCAAAACATTTGATTCTAAATTTGATGACCAACAGTTTGAGCAATTTGTCGCCAATCTGCTTAATAAAGTAGATCGCAGTAAAGCGTTCCGCCATCGGTCGGGAAACTATATTCCGCAGAAATTTCGCGGGCATATCAGCACCTACCGACGGCCGTTTGTCTATTACGACCCCAACGGCGACAGGCTCGACGTGCTGATTGTGCGGCTGCACAAAGAGAGCAATCTGGAGCGGGCGCGGACGATGCAGCGGAATTTTGCCGCCGACTATTTGAAGAAAAACAGCGATGAAACCATCGAAGCCGCCCTCATCGCCTTTTACCATGAAGATGCGGCCGATTGGCGTTTTTCACTGGTAAAACTGGAGTACGCCTTTGGCGATGAAGGATTTGAAGAGCGGCTGACACCCGCACGGCGATACTCGTTTTTGGTGGGGCCGACAGAGCCAACCCACACGGCCGAAGAGCAGTTGCGCCCCTTCCTCATCAATGATGCTGAAAACCCGACAATTGAGAGCCTGACGGCCGCTTTCCAAATTGAAACCGTCAGCAAGAAGTTCTTTACCGAATATAAGGGGCTGTTTTTGGAGCTGGTTGAGGGTGTTGAAGCCGTCATCAAAGCGGACAAGACGCTGGCCGCCGATTTTGAGCGGGCAAACATCTATGTGCCAAACTTCACCAAGAAGCTGCTGGGGCAGATTGTCTTCCTCTATTTTGTGCAGAAAAAGGGATGGATGGGCGTAGATGCGGGCAGAAAATGGGGCAGCGGGCCAAAAGACTTTTTGCGCCGCTTGTTCGATAAAAAGGATGGCGTTGCTTACGATAATTTTTTCAACGACGTGCTGGAACCGCTTTTTTATGACGCGCTGGCCGTGCGCCGTGCGGATGATTTATTCCCCATCGCTGGTGGGTTTTCGTGCAAGATACCCTTTTTGAACGGCGGTTTGTTTGAGCCGATGGGCGGTTACGATTGGGCGCATACCAAACTACTGCTGCCAAATAGCCTATTTTCAAATAGACAAAACGCAGAAGATGATACGGGGACGGGCATTTTAGATGTGTTCGACCGATACAACTTCACCGTTTGGGAAGAAGAGCCGCTGGAAAAAGAGGTAGCCGTTGACCCCGAGATGTTGGGAAAAGTGTTTGAGAATCTGTTGGAAGTGCAGGACAGAAAATCTAAGGGGGCGTTTTATACGCCGCGTGAAATTGTCCATTATATGTGCCAGGAGAGTTTGATAAATTATCTGGATACGGCGATTGGAGCAGGGGCGCAGGGGAGCGGGGGAGAAAAAGGGACTGTTTCTCGTGAAGAGATTGGTGTGTTGGTGCGACAAGGGGCGTTGGCATTGCAGCATGATGCGGCTAAAGAGGAGGCTGTTAAAGAGAATCGGCTGAAAAATTACGAGTACATTTTGCCCGCCAGTGTGCGCGGCCACGCGGCCGCCCTCGATACGGCGTTGGCAAACATTAAGATATGCGACCCAGCGATTGGTTCTGGGGCGTTTCCTGTAGGAATGCTACACGAAATTGTGCAAGCGCGGCTGGTGCTGGATACACAATTGAAGAACACCCCTACCCCGTACCAGTTGAAGCGGCACGCGATTCAGGAGAGCATTTACGGGGTGGATATTGACGATGGCGCGGTGGAGATTGCCAAATTGCGGTTGTGGCTGTCGCTGGTGGTGGATGAGGAGAGCTACGACAACATTCAGCCGCTGCCGAATTTGGATTATAAAATTGTGCGCGGCAACTCGTTGTTGGGTGTGGAAAAGAACTTGCTGAACAACCACCTGTTTGTGCAATTGGACAAGCTGAAACGAGAATTTTTTGAGGAGACCCACCGACAGGAAAAGATCAAACTAAAAGCACAGATTGACCAATTGATTGGTCTGCTAACTGATGGCAACAGCACCTTTGATTTTGAAGTGTATTTTCATGAAGTGTTTGCCGAGCAAGGTGGCTTTGATGTGGTAATTGGCAATCCGCCGTATGTACGAATGGAACTAATTAAGGAGCAAAAGCCTGCGCTTAAAAAAATATATCCAGAAGTGTATTCTGGGCGAGCGGATTTATATGTTTATTTTTATTCTAAAGGTGTGCGTTTATTATGTGAACAAGGGACATTGGCCTTTATCACGAGTAATAAATTTATGCGAGCAGGCTACGGTAAGAAACTACGCG
>CAYSDT010000394.1:0-3408 GCA_964429835.1 uncultured Ardenticatenaceae bacterium
CGGGCAACATCGTTTTACTGCCGATGGTCACATCGGCAAACAACAACAGTGGCAACAGGAAGAAGCCAAAAATGATGAGTAAATCAATGCGATACGTTTTTAGTCGGTGCATAAAAAAAGAAGACGCTGATAGGGGTGAACGCTGATAAAAGCCCTGTTTTTTCTATCAGCGTTCCTCCGTATCAGCGTCAAAACAGCTATGGGAGACAAAACAAATCCAGATTTCTTACATCGTGGATAAGGCCGCGCCGATGATGCCGGCGTGGTTACGCATTTCGGCGGGCAGCATGGGGGTGTTAATGTCAATATGTTTGGCAAATTTATCGAATTTTTTGCTCACCCCGCCACCGATGATGAGCAAGTCGGGCGAGAAGTAGCGTTCGATAGCGCGGAAATAGACGGTCAATCGTGCGCCCCACTCTTTCCAGCTTAACCCTTCTTGCTTATAGACGCTGGACGCTGCCCATTTTTCGGCATCGGGGGTGATGTCGTACAGTGCCATATGGCCGATTTCGAGGTTGGGAACAATACGGCCGTTTACAAACATGCAACTGCCAATTCCCGTCCCCAGCGTGAAAATCATCACCGTTTTGTCGTGATGGTCACGCCCTGCGCCATACGCCATTTCGGCAATGCCGGCGACATCGGCATCGTTGAGCATCGTCGTCTGGCAGCCCGTGACGCGGTTGATTTCAGCTACGGCTGGATAATTTATCCAGCCATCATCCACATTGGCCGCGCTCAGGACAATGCCATGACGAACGACGGCGGGGAATCCGACACCAATCGCGCCGCTGTATTCAAAGTGGGTGACGAGTTGGTTGATTACGCCGATAACGGCCGTTGGTGTGGCCGGTTGCGGCGTGACTATACGCAGTCTCTCAGTAATCATTTCGCCTGTATCAGCGTCAACCAACGCGCCTTTTATACCAGAACCGCCGACATCAATTCCTAAAATTTTGTTCATAATGCTCCTTATTCCAGCAATAATAAGCCGTCTTTTGCGGCAATAATTGCCAGCGTTGCCATGTCGAGAAAAAGGCCGTGTTCAACAACGCCGGGCTGTTGGCGAAGGGCGCGGGCGAGGGCGTGTGGATCGGCAATGCAGTCGAAATGACAGTCGAGGATGATATTATTTTCATCGGTGATGAAGGATTCGTCACCATCCATCCGCTCAATGACGGTTGCGCCCAGCGATTCGAGATGGGCGCGGACGGGCTGGCGGGCGAAGGGGATGACTTCGACAGGAACGGCCGTTTTTTGACCAAGATGATGAACAATTTTGCTGTCATCGCTGATGATGATGAGTTTTTTGGAGGAAACGGCCGTTATTTTTTCTCTCAGCAACGCCCCGCCCAACCCCTTAATCAATCCCAAATCGGGCGCGATTTCATCCGCACCGTCAATGGTTAAGTCAATGACGGGGTGCGTGTCTAAGGTGGTAAGCGGGATGTTCCATTTTTCAGCTTCGCGGGCGGTCGCTTCGGAAGTGGGAATGGCGACGATATTTTGCAAACGGCCGTTTGCCAATAATCGCCCAATTTCACGCACCATAAAAACGGCCGTGCTGCCCGTCCCCAACCCCAATACCATCCCCGACTCAACATATTCGACCGCTTTTTCGGCCGCTAATCGTTTCAACTCTGTTTTGTCCATCACAAAACCCCCTCTGTCTCTCGTCTCTGTCTCTGTCTCTGTCTAAATCCGCATATTTTGATGCCCTTGATAGAACTCATCGCGTAATTTTTGCACGGCGGGATCAGCGACGTATTCTTGCAAACTCATGGAACGATCAATCACGCCACCGGGCGCAATTTCCACAATGCGATTGGCGATTGTATCCACAAATTGGTAATCGTGGGAGGTGAAAAGCATCCCGCCTGTAAAGCTGATGAGGCCGTCATTAACGGCCGTTATTGCTTCTAAATCCAGATGGTTCGTTGGCTCATCCATCACCAGCACATTTGCACCGCTCAACATCATCCGTGCCAACATGCAGCGCACTTTTTCACCGCCAGACAGCACCGTCGCCGATTTTTCCGCATCTTCACCAGAGAACAACATGCGCCCCAAATAGCCGCGCACATACGATTCACCATCGTCAGCGACGGCGTATTGACGCAGCCATTCGACCAGATTCACATTAACATCAAAATAGGATTCATTTTCTTTGGGGAAGTAGGATGGGGTAATCGTCGTCCCCCATTTGAACGAGCCGACTTCTGGTTCGATCTCTTCCATCAACACTTGGAACAACATCGTTTTGACCAAATCATTAGGGCCGATGAACGCGATTTTATCGCCCGGATTGACGGCCAAACTGAAATCACGCAATAAGACGCGATCTTCCAATACAAGACTGACTTGATTGACATCTAAAACAACTTTGCCACACGGCCGTTCTGGTTTGAAATCCACATAGGGGAAACGGCGCGACGAGACAGGCATGTCATCCACCGTCAGCTTATCGAGCGATTTTTTACGCGAGGTGGCCTGTTTCGATTTGGACGCATTTGCGCTAAAGCGACGGATAAAATCTTCAAGCTCTTTCACCTTATCGGTACGCTTTCTATCGTCCGCTTGCCGCTGTGTGCGTGCCAATTCGCTCATCTGATGCCAAAAATCGTAATTACCGACGAATAGTTTGATTTTGCCGAAATCAATATCGGCAATATGGGTGCAGACGTTGTTCAAAAAATGGCGATCATGAGAAACGACGATGACGGTATTGGAAAAACGGTAGAGGAAATCTTCCAGCCATGAGATGGAAGCCAAATCAAGATGATTGGTCGGCTCATCAAGCAGTAAAATGTCGGGATTGCCAAACAACGCTTGCGCCAACAGAACGCGCACCTTTTGACTAGCTTCCAGTTCACTCATCTTTAGCTGATGCAAAGAATCATCCAGCCCTAAATTATTGAGCAAAACGGCCGCTTCTGATTCAGCGTCATACCCATCCATTTCAGCCACTTCAATTTCCAATTCGGCCGCTCGCAAGCCGTCCTCTTCGGAAAAATCGGGCTTGCTGTAGAGCATTTCCCGCTCTTGCAACACCGCGTGCAAGCGGGGATGCCCAACCATAACCGTCTCCAGCGCGGGGTACGCATCGAAAGCGAAATGATCTTGCTGCAACAGGGCGATGCGTTCGTTTGTACCGACAACAATCGACCCTTTATTGGATTCGACCTCGCCAGCCATCACTTTGAGCAACGTTGATTTGCCGGCTCCGTTTGCGCCAATCAGCCCGTAACAGTTGCCGGGTAAAAATTTCAGATTAACGTCTTTGAATAATGTCCGTGCGCCAAATGTCACGGTGATATTTTGAATTGCTAACACTATGTTTTTCTCCAGTAAAAATAAAAGCGAGAGAGGATAACATGAATAACGAATAATGAATAATGCAGAATG
>CAYSDT010000395.1:0-3406 GCA_964429835.1 uncultured Ardenticatenaceae bacterium
CACCGATTTTAATCGGTGTCGCGCCCGCCCTAGAACTGAAATGCACTCTGGGGGTAAACATTGCAATTATTCCCCTCTGATGACAGATCAATATCATTCACACGCCTTCATTGACCATTGACAATTGACCATTGACAATTGACAATTTTTCACCCCCCCCTCCCCCAACCTTTCGCCAACCTTCCCAACCTTTCAACCTTTGCCAACCAAATCCAAACATAATTCAACCGCATAATTCCGCATACCATATATAGTAAGGAATTATGACTATGAATAAGAAACGCATACTAATTGTAGATGACGAGGAAGCAGTGCTTCATGTCCTCAAGAGCAGTCTGCGTAAATTAGGCGATGAGTACGAAGTGGAAACAACCGTCAACGGTTTTTCCGCATTAGCCTATCTGCGAGATCGGCCGTTTGATCTGGTAATCACCGATTACCGCATGGACGACATGGATGGAATGGAGTTGATGAACACCATCCGCGCCGACTGGCCTGAGACTCGTGTCATTCTCATCACCGCCTACGGCAGTGATGAATTAGCAAAAGAAGCAAAAGAGTTAGACGCTTACAAATACCTTCTGAAGCCATTAGAAATCAATGAATTCCGTAAAGTGGTAGAAGACGCATTTACTACTCGTGATTTACTCCTCAGTCGGCCGGGCTTGCTCATTCTCTCCGATGAACGCTATCAAAAAATTATGGTGACGTTGGAACAGTTGCAAGCTGATGTTGGCGGCCGTTGTATCATTCTCACCGATATAAACGGGCAAGTCATTGCCAATGCGGGCGATGTTGGCAGCATTCCCATCGAAGAAATTTCATCCCTCCTTTCTGGCGGGATGGCAACCTTGCAAGCGGCAGGTGAAGCATTAGATGGTGACACAGAAGCAATCAATCTTTCCTACCGTGAAAGCAAACGTGACAATTTATATGGCATCAACATTGGGCAACAGCTCATGCTGATCGTCATCATCGAAAACGGTAAATACAGCAGTAAGCTGGGAACGGCTTGGTATTATGCACGACAAACGGCCGTTAATCTGCGAGAAACATTAGGCCAAACCGACTACGGAACCGCCCCACAATTTGCAAAAGACGATATAAGTCAAGCACTTGACGACCAATTCGATGACCTGTTTAGTATGTAAACATCATGATCAAGCGACTATGGCAAGCAGCCACCGCAAAGATCGGAGATCAAACTTATGAACGCACAATCTAATAGCAGCTATCAATTACGCAGCGGCACATCCATCTTACCATCGCAAGACAAAGCATTTCACGATTTGCTAAATGGCTTACTACAACAATTACCCGCCAAATTCATGATGTTAGTTGACGTTGCTGGGCAAGTTGTCGTCGCCAAAGGCGAACATAGCAACATCAATCTCGTCATGCTGGGTTCGTTAGTTGCAGGCGACTTGGCCGCCAGCCAAGAGATTGCCCGCCTGACCAACGAATATCAAGATTATCAGATCGTCCTGCGTGAAGGGCAGGACAGCCACACATTCATCGCCGAAGCGGGCAACTATCTCGCCCTGTTTGTTCAGGTCGGACACGAAGTTCCTCTAGGGTGGGCGCGAATGTTAATTACAAAAGCATCACAGCAGCTAGAAGAGATCATGCAAGAGAACGAACCATCGCAAGAAGAAGTGGCTGGTTTTGAACTGGAAATGGCGGCCTCTTTAGCAGATGCCGATGACGATTTATCCGATCTGTTTGGCGATGCGCTGGACGATATGTGGCTGGATTAAGAAAAGTCAGACCTGACAGGTTTTACCAAAACAACCTGTCAGGTCTATAGTGTAAACAAAGAAGTGACATCATGCGTATTAACTGGCAATTACGACGGCTTAATCTAAAAATTGTATATTACGGCCCCGCGCTCAGCGGCAAAACCACAAATCTGGAGCAAATCCATCTGTCGGTTGACCCCAAGCGACGCAGCGATCTTGTTTCATTGAAAACACACGAAGATCGCACCCTCTATTTCGATTTTTTGCAATTGGAATTGGGAAAACTGGCAGGATTAACGCCCCAAATTCAGCTTTACACCGTTCCTGGTCAGGCGTATTACGAAGCAAGCCGCCGCATCGTTTTGCGCGGGGCTGATGGCGTTGTTTTCGTGGCTGATTCTGATGTACGACGAATGCGGGCTAATTTAGCCGCTTGGCGCAAGATGCGCGAGCATCTGGAATCGTTTGGCATCGACATGGACACCTTCCCCGTCGTTGTGCAATTTAACAAACGGGATTTACCAACAGCCATCCCCGCCACTACCATGTCTAAATTATTACGTCTTAATGGGCAACCGCTTTTTAATGCCGTTGCATTTGAAGGCAAAGGTGTGTTGCCCACCCTTAAAGCGATTACAAAAGCAGTCGTTGGGCAAGTACAAAAAGAGTTAGCATAAAAGTTAGAGGTTGGGTTTGGCAACGCCAAACCCCTACGGTAGGGGCATGGCGTTGCCATGCCCTGCACTTAAAACATCTAAGAACTTCCGCCAAACTATACTAGAGAAAAGAGTTGGCATTAAAGATGGAAAGCACAAACTAACGCTAACTCAAAAAATGAAGTAGGAGTAACACTATGATTCCACAAGACAGCAGATCAGGTTCGGCCAAATTATCAGATATTCTGGCTGAAATGAATGAGCAAGGGCAATTTTCAATTTCGATTTTGACCGATCAGCAGGGGTTTCCTCTTGCCTCAGCTTCCGCTGAGGGGGAAGACCCCGACACACAATCGGCAGTGGTTGCACTGGTTCAAAAAACGGCCGTTCAAGCCCATAATCAGCTCGGCATGGGGCAAACAGATGAGATTTCTCTCTTCGATGCCACTGGTCAGCGATTGGTTTGTCGCCCATTTACGGCCAACGGCTACGACATGATATTGGCAGTACGCATCCCCAATCGTAAACAGACGTACCGCCGCCTGACAAATAATGCAATTATCTCCATACGTCAATTATGGAGATTGTAGTAGATAAACCTGACAGGTTTCGCAAGAACAACCTGTTTAACACGAGGTATCGTGTGAAACCTGTCAGGTTTACGTGTAGAAAATAAGGAGTTCTTATGGCACTACAAGGTAATTTACGGGATATGGCGGTCGCCGATCTGATACAGCAGTACGGACAAGATGAAAAAACGGCCGTTTTGCACATCACACACGGCAACGAAGAGGCGATCCTCTATTTCCACGAAGGCACAGTCGCCCACGCCGAACTTGGTGACCAAGATGGCGAAGAAGTCGTCTATCACGCACTTGGCTGGGAAGACGGTGCATTCAGTCTGGAAATGGATGTCTCCCCCCCGACCATCAGCATCACACGCAGTTGGTCAGGCTTGCTTCTTGAAGGAGCAAGGCGACTTGATGAGGCAGATCAAGAAGCCGAGATATT
>CAYSDT010000396.1:0-3403 GCA_964429835.1 uncultured Ardenticatenaceae bacterium
TTGGAAGAACAGTTACGCAAAAGCAATGCAAAGCAACACGCATTACTCAACGCCCTGCCAGACCTCCTGTTTGTTTTTGATGGTGATGGTACGTTTTTGGACTATCACAGCAATAATGCCTCCCTCTTTGCTTCTCCAGAGCAATTTATAGGTAAAACAGTCACGCAAATGCTTCCTGCCGATCTGGCTGCCCAAGCAATGAAGTACATTAAGCGTGCATTACAAACAGGCGAACAACAAATATATGAATATCAAATAAAGGCGCGAAACGGCAGTTTACTTATTGAAGAAGCGCGTATGACCGTCAGCAGCGAAGGGGAGATCATCACCCTTATACGCAATGTCACCACACGAACACAGCGTAATCAACAGATTGAAAAACAGGCCGCCCAGTTGGAAACATTGCGGGCAACAGGATTAACAATCAGTTCACAGCTTGATTTACACAAAGCGTTGTATACCGTTGCCGAGCAGGCAATTCATATAGCCAGCGGCTCACGCGGCGGTGTGTATCTGCATAATGCAAAACAGAATGTATTAGAATGGGCAGTCGCCATTAACCACGATCTCCCGCCAGGTAAAATCATCAGGTTTGGCGAAGGCGTTGCTGGTAAAGTGTGGGAAACGCAGAAGTTGCTGCTGGTTGATAATTACCTGAGTTGGGAGGATCGCGTTCTTGATTTAGACCAGTATGAAATTGGGGCGGTTGTCGGTGTCCCCATTGTATGGCATGATGATTTTCTCGGCGTACTGATTATCGATCAAAACCCGCCCCACTCTTTTATGCAGGATGATTTGAATGTGCTGGAACTATTTACCATGCAAGCGGCTCTTGTCATTCATAATGCACAACTGTTTGCCGAAGAACAGTCCGCACGGCAACAGATTGAAGGATATGCCCGTAAAATGGAAATTTTGCGTGATACGGGGTTGAAAATTGCATCAGAACTTGACCTGCATAAAGCGTTACAAGTCGTTACGGAGGAGGCAATTCGTATTTCTGGCGGCGTTCACGGCGGCTTGTACATATACAATCAAGATCGGGATGTGTTGGAGTGGACGATCTCCATTGGGCGCGATATTCCATTGGGATTAACGGCCGTTTACGGTGAAGGTTTGTCTGGCAGAGTGTGGGAAACGGGGAGCGCAATCCTGATTGATGATTATCTATATTGGGATGAACGCATAGAAACGTTGGATCAATTTGAATTACAAGCGTTGATTGGTATTCCTATTTCATGGCACGGGGATTTCTTGGGCGTGCTAAATGTTGGGCAATTAACGGCCGTTTCCTTCACACAAGATGATATAGACATATTAGAGCTATTTGCAATGCAAGCGGCTCTTGCCATTCATAACGCACATCTGTTTGCCGAAGAGCGCACGGCACGGCAACAAATTGAAACCTTGCAAACGGCCGTTCACGCCCTAAGCTCATCCATCGACCTTGTCGATCTGTTTGATGAAATTCGCATTGCCTTAGAAAAGGTCGTTCCTTTCACCAATTTCACCATCCAAACATTAGAAAACGGTGTTTTTACCGTCGTCAATGGGTATGGATCTTCTTATATTGATGGCATCATTGGGCAAACATTCGACCTGCACAGCCCGGACGAAAAATACCGTGCTGTTATTGAAACGAAACGGCCGTTAATCAAGAATGAACTGGTTCACAAAGGCGAATATGACAACCAGCCATACACATGGCTTGGTGTGCCAATGCTGTTTAAGGATGTACCCATCGGCCTCGTCACACTAGGCAAAATAGGGACAACGTCGTATACAAAAGACGACGCGCAACTCGCCTTTGCTTTTGCAACTGAAGTTGCCATCGCCATTCGGAACGCGCAATTATTTGAAGAGTTACGCCAATCTGAAGCGACAGCTATTCAAGCACAGCGCGGCGCAGAAGCGGCTAACCTTGCCAAAAGCGCATTTTTGGCAAACATGAGCCACGAACTACGCACCCCGCTGAACGGTATTCTTGGCTACACCCAACTTTTACAACGGGATGTCACCCTGACCGACGAGCAGCAACGCGGTATCAACGTCATCCATCGCAGCGGCACACATCTGCTGGGCATGATCAACGAGATATTAGACCTGTCTAAAATTGAGGCTGGCAAAGTGGAGTTACATAAAACTGATTTTAATCTGCCAGCGACGATGGATTCCATCGCTGACATTGTTTCTTTACGCGCAGAAGAGAAAGGATTGCTGTTTACCTATCAAGTGGAAACGGCCGTTTCCCACATTGTGCATGGCGACGAAACACGATTGCGCCAAGTGCTGATCAATCTATTAGGCAACGCCATCAAATTCACCGATAAAGGCAGCGTGTTAATGCAACTGCTGCATCTTGCCGACGATGATGAAAAGGAAACATGCACAGTGCGTTTCCGCATCGAAGACACGGGCATCGGCATTGCATCCGATGATGTGAAGAAAATTTTCCAGCCCTTTGAACAAACAGGTTCCTACCTGCAAGCGGCGGCAGGCACTGGATTAGGGTTAGCAATCAGCAGTAAACTGGTGGAAATGATGGGTGGCAGCATTCAGGTCAGCAGCCGGCTTGATGAAGGCTCTGTCTTCTGGTTTGACATTGAATTGCCCGTAATTGTGGGGGGAGGAACGGCCGTTTCCCCCATTGCCCCCACCATCAGCCGCCTCGTCGGCAAACAATCAAAAGTGCTGATCGTAGACGACATCGAACACAACCGCTCCGTTCTCGTCAACCTGCTCAGTCCCATCGGTTTTGAAACACAAGAAGCAGTTGACGGGCAAGATGCCATCGAGAAGGCGAAGACATTCCAGCCAGACATCATTTTGATGGATTTACGAATGCCAACGATAGATGGATTTGAAGCCACGCGCCGTATTCGTGAGCAAGAAACCGATAAAAAGAGCATTATCATCGCCATTTCCGCCCTCGCGTACCAACAAGACCAAGAGCAAGCGACGGAGGCTGGCTGTGATGACTTCATCGCTAAACCGATTCAAATCAACATCCTTTTGCATAAAATACACACCCATTTGGGGGCTGATTGGGAGTGGGCAACGGAAGTACCACCTAAAACAGTCGCCAAGCCATCACCTGTTTTGATACAACCACCAGAGGAAATAACGGCCGTTATGCTTCAAGCCACCCGCATCGGCGACATTCGTGCCTTACGCGAAGAAATCAGTAAACTCGGACAAGCAGGTGAACAATACAAACCCATCGCTGCCGAATTAGCCGCCCTTGCCGCCCAATATGATATGCAAAAAATAGATGACCTTTTACAATCAGATTAACCATTCACAAAAATCCTTAGCTCTCGACTGTCATTCCCGCGAAGGCAGGAATCCACTGTTTCCCAGAGAAATGGATTCCCGCCTACGCGGGAATGACAGTTTGAAGTTT
>CAYSDT010000397.1:0-1798 GCA_964429835.1 uncultured Ardenticatenaceae bacterium
CGTAACATCTCAATAACTTGGGGTAAAGACCTGACAGGTTTCATCAAGACCTCTTATTTTACACGAGTATCTTTGAAAAACCTGTCAGGTCTCCCTGAAATACTGAGAAGATATGAATTGCCCGACATGATTGGAATGAAATAAAAAAGCGGGACTTCTTTAAGAAGTCCCGCTTTTTTTATATGAGGTGACAGTCACCTAGTACACAATGGCGGAAGTTCTTGGAGGTTGGGTTTGGCAACGCCAAACCCGTACAGTAGGGGCATGGCGTTGCCATGCCCTGCGCTTAAAACATCCAAGAACTTAGGCCAAGTTGTACTCGTTCAACAACGGCCGTTTACCGATTGGCATACGCATTCATCGTTGAATTGCGATTGCTGTCCGTCGTTTGGCCGGGATCGCTCATGCTTAATGTGTGACACCAGCCCGTCTTGTGTCCCATATTATGTGCGCCAGACAGTTGCCCCGCCCATTTTTCCGTCGTGCCGTCATCGGGATCGTCTAAGAACAAGTCGGTGGCGATGTGGCAGTAGTCGTAGCTCCACCAGTTGTCCTCGAAAGAGGTGGTGTAATAGTAGGTGCGGCTTCGCGCCCATGAGGGGATGTTGGAGAGCCAAAGAGCTGCGCCATCGTAGGTCAAATCCCAGTTTGTGCCGCAACCCGCGCCGAAAATCTCGCCCAACGCGGCCAGATTGCCAGCCAACGCCGTGCCTTGATATGGCGAACCGACAGATTGGATTAGGCGGGAGCCGGAGGAGTAGTCGAGGCCGCTCCAGTAGTAGGTGTAAAGATGGACGCTGGCGGGGCCGCCTTGACTGTGGGCGACAACGCCGAAGGAATCATAATTGTTGCCAAAGTCACGGATGCGGGTGGCAAAGTCGTTATGGGAACGATTTTGGTTGTAATCTTGGAACAGCACATCGCCCGTGAATTGGGAGGATGACCAGACGGGGGAGGAGCAGTACCCATGCACGAGCATGAGCTTGCTGCCGCCGACGTAGTTGGCTGCATTTTTGGCTGCTGCTTCTGGTTGTGTACCCATCAGCATATCATCGCTAACGGCCGTTATTGCCATTTTTGCCGTCGCTGGCAGACGTGCCGCCCGTACAGGCAGGCTGTCCAGTTGACTGACGGGGATGAACGTATCCACATCTTGCACGCGGATGTTGCGGAGTTCGACGTTGCCATCCACGCCCGCCAATGCAAACCAACGGCCGTCTACGGTCAACGGCAGCAGTGCCGAGCTTCTGCCCATTTTGGGGGTCACAATGCTGCTAACCCACGCGACGGGGGACATTTCTTTGCCATTGCTGCCCCATACTTCGGCCGAAATGAGCAAATCGCCGCTCTGTTCGCGCCCTAATCGTGCTTCCACTTCGATGGACAGGTCGCTGCCATCGGCGATGCGCGTTTGGGGAATGCGGGAAAGCAAAGTGACATCCGATTGGATGATGGGGAAAATATGTTCACTGGTGCGGACAAACGGCCGTTTTCCATTCATGCCAACCAGTTCAACTTGCGCCGTGTATTCGCCAGCTTCTACCGCTTCAATTTCGGCACTGAATGTGCCGTCTGCGGCAGGTGCCATCGCCACACTTTGCGTTTTGCCAGAGGGGTAGGTGATGTGCATGGTCGCTTTTTCAACGATGGAAGAAACGGCCGTTGGCGCACTGTTCAAATTATCTTCACGCACGTCATACGCATACGCCGTCAGCCCGACTTTGTTGCCGACCAGCAAATTGTGGCTGGTCAGATGGGCGTAAGCGCGGTAATCGCTGTCGCTGGAAACAATAATGTA
>CAYSDT010000397.1:1898-3390 GCA_964429835.1 uncultured Ardenticatenaceae bacterium
GCTGTCTACGGCGATGTTTGTGGAAAAACGGCCGTTTACAAACTCAACAGGAATCATCGCCGTGCGTGAACGCACACCCGTGTCGGCGGGATTGGGCAGTTGCATCTCAGCCATGTCCGCAGGGGCGACAGCCACCTGCTTCATCGTCACCTCTGATGCAGCACCTTGCGGCGAGGCCATGCTGACGGTTGCGACCAGTAAACTGGCAACAAAAACAAACGCGAATACAAAAACATATTTTTTCATCGGTTACTCCTTGTGATTATGGTGGCTGCCCTGTCCTGCGGGAATGCGGGTGTAACGATAGTCGGCCAATGGCTGGCTATCAACGAACAACCTCGGTTTGTGGGATACTACAGAATGGATTTCTGCCCAAAAATTGTAACAGGTGATGGGTTGTACGCAATGGCAATTCTCCTTCCACGCTCTGCGTGGAAGGAAGATCGGGACGCTCTGCGTCCCCACGCGACGCAGAGCGTGGAAAGAGGTCGTGGGGGTGGGCCGTACTGGTATAATCAGGAAATAGGTAACAAAGCGTAGGAAACCCTTTCCCGCAATTCTGCGTTATCATTAACAGTAATGGCAACCAACTGAGACCTGACAGGTTTCGCCAACACCTCCCGTTTTGCACGAGTATCGTGTAAAAAACCTGTCAGGTCTGTGTAATGTAAAGGTATACATATGAATCAAAACGACGAAAACCAAGAACCAGAACAGCGAGAAGACACCATTTCTTTGTTCGATCTACTGAATGATGATGACAACCCAACGGAGACGGTGACCCCATCCCCTGTTTCGCCTGTGTCCCCATCGCCGCGCCCATTGCCGACGCAGGCGGATGCTCCTGAAGAACGGCCGTTACACCAAGACCTCGAAGCCACCACCGTCCAGCCGCGCATCGCCTTTTCCGACCAACTGCACACCCCGCCACCGCATGACGCGCCCACACAACCCCATCGCCCCGTGCAAACGATGCCCCATCGCGCCCCAGTACAAGCGACCGCCCCCGTGCGGGCAGTTGCCCCGCCGCCACCACCGCCCACACAACCGCGCGTCGTTTCGCGTGATGTGCCAGCCAAACCACGCAAAAATCGCAAAGGGTGTTTTTGGCGCGTTTTCCTCATCCTCAGCATGTTAGGCATCGTCCTGCTGGCTCTCATGTCGGTGGGGATGGCGTTCGCCTATCGCGGCATCGCCGCTGATTTGCCCGACCCTGACGACCTGATCGACCACATCAGCACCTTCGAGACCGCCCGCGTCTACGACCGCAACGGCAACGAAATCTACACCCTTGCCGACCCCAACGCAGGCAATCGCACCTATGTACCGCTGGCACAAATCTCCCCCTTCCTTATCCAAGCGACCATCGCCACCGAAGACGCACGCTTTTATGAACATGCAGGGTTCGACCCCATCGGCATCGCCCGCGCCATTTTGTCGGCTGCCAAAGAAGGGGAGGTGATGGGTGGCGCGAGTACCATCACCCAGCAGC
>CAYSDT010000398.1:0-3382 GCA_964429835.1 uncultured Ardenticatenaceae bacterium
GAACCACGCCACCACCGAGCTTGCCGTACCCGGCCCGATACCGTCAATCGCCTCCAACTCCTCCTGTGTCGCACGGGCGATGGAGTCGATGTCACCCATCGCCCCCAGCAGCAACGTGGCAACCGAACTGCCCACGAAGCGCACACCGAGCGCAGTCAATAGCCGTTCGGCAGATTGTGCTTTGCTCGCTTCCACGCCATCGAGCAAGTTTTGGACTTTCTTTTCCTTAAACCCTTCCAACGCCAATAATTCATCGCTTTTCAAGCTGTACACATCGGCAATGTCGTGGATGAGGCCGACTTCGGTGAGCAAAACGGCCGTTTTTCCCCCAAATCCATCAATATCCATCGCCACGCGGCTGACAAAGTATTGCACCCGCCGCGCCAACTGCTCAGGGCAGGATGCGTTTTCGCAGTAAACGGCGACCTCGCCATCGGGTTGAACGGCCGTTTCTCCACAAACAGGGCAGACGGACGGCTTGCCCACCACCTGCTCCGTGCCATCGCGTAAATCCAAAACGGGGCCGACGATGTACGGAATCACGTCGCCCGCCCGCTTGACGATGACCGTGTCGCCGATGCGGATGTCCTTGCGGGCGATTTCGTCGTAATTGTGCAAGGTGGCGTTGCGGACGGTCACGCCGCCGAGTTCGATTGGGGCTAAAACGGCCGTTGGTGCCAAAATTCCCGTCCGCCCGACGCTGACGGCTACATCGAGCAAGCGCGTCTGCTTTTCTTGCGCGGGGAACTTCATCGCCACCGCGCCGCGTGGGTCTTTGCCCACAAAACCGAGCGAAGCGGCTAACGGCT
Source organism: uncultured Ardenticatenaceae bacterium (assembly GCA_964429835.1). Lineage (GTDB taxonomy): Bacteria > Chloroflexota > Anaerolineae > Promineifilales > Promineifilaceae > S016-13. The sequence goes on from CAYSDT010000398.1 coordinate 810, forward strand.
GGTCGTCTATTTTGATGACCACGCCGTCCACTTCGTAATTGATTGCGTTCCGCAAATCGCCCCATCGCCCGTAAGCCGCCGCCGCTGCGTCCAAATTGGGGCAAAAAACGATGTCTGGCGAGACGGGGAAACCGAGCGCGGCCAGCCATTCCAGACGCGCCCATTGGCTCTCTGGCACGTCGCCGCCGTCCCACGAAATGATGTCGTAGCAGTAGAGGGTCAACGGCCGTTTTGCCGTCACCGTCGAGTCTAATTGGCGCAAAGAGCCAGCGGCGGCGTTGCGCGGGTTCATGTACGGGGCTTTGCCCACGTCCAGGCGATGGTTATTGAGCAGTTCAAATTTGTCCAGCGGGAAGAACGCCTCGCCGCGCACAACCAGCGTGCTTGGCACAACTAATTCAGCGTCGGGGGTGATGGGTATGCGTTGCGGTAGTGCGCGTAGCGTCCGTAAATTGGCGGTGATATTTTCGCCAATCTCGCCATTGCCGCGTGTTGCGCCTTGTGTAAAACGGCCGTTTTCATACGTCAACACCACCGTCAAGCCATCAATTTTCGGCTCGGCCACATACGATAATTTCATGTCGGGCGATGGCAGATGGCGATCCAGCCGTTCGCGCCACGCCCGTAAATCATCGGCGTTAAAGGCGTTGGACAAGCTCAAAATGGGGGCGGGATGGGTGACTTTCTCGAAATTACTGACGGGAATTGTGCCAGCGCGTTGGGAGGGGGAAACGGCCGTTATCCATTCAGGATGTGCCGCTTCAATCGCCAACAACTCTTGATACAGCGCGTCGTAAGCGGCATCATCAATCAGCGGCGCATTCAGTACATGATACCGATGCAAATGGAAATCAATTTCGTCGCGCAAGGCGGATAATCTGTTTTTATCGTTCATTAGATTTATCCGCAGATTACACAGATTAACGCAGATTCCTTTTTTTATTATCTGCGAAAATCTGCGTAATCTGCGGATTATTATTCATTATTTTCTTCGGCAGCAGGCGTACCATCTTCCGTTTCTGGCGTACCTTCGCCCACCGTGTCCGTAATCACATCAGGGGCGATGGTTAGCGCGTAATCGAGCGACCATTGGGCAGGGTAGAAGTTTTCATTGACGACCATCGCTTCGCGGTACGCATTTTTCGCCCCTTCCACATCGCCGAGCGCGAGCAAAGCGTGGCCTTTGTACCAGTACGTCTCTTCCACATTTTGCCCGCCTTGCGCTTCCAGCGTTGCATTTGCCAAATCGATCACATCACGAAAACGGCCGATTTTTTGATACGCCGTGTAGATGCGGTATTGATACCACAACATGCGCGGCGGCAAACCAAACGACCGCGCTTGGTCAAACGCTTGCGCTCCCGCCTGATAATACTGCTCTTCACCCGTCAATTCGCCCAATCGTGTGAGGCTTGTTCCCAGATTGAACCACGCAAACATATCATCTGGGTTTTCTTTGACCCATTCGTCGTTGTGGGCGGCGATGTCGCGCCACATGCTGAAATCGTCGAGCATATCCTCGCCGAGCAAGCCGTTTATTTCCGCTTCTTGGTCAGGGCGATAGACGACGACGAAGCTGTCGTTGAAATGTTGCCAATACTTCTCAACATCTTCATAACTGTCGATGCGGCCAGTGCCGTCGAAGGGGCCGAGATAGCTGTCTTGGCTGTAAAACTCTTGTTTGTCGTCATCGTAGCCGTAGACGGTGAGATAATGTCCCCACCAGCCGCTGTCGGGCAGGTCGTACCCTTTTTCAATGATGACGGGGTAGCCAGCGTTGATGAGCCGCTTGAGCAGATCAAGATCGCCGCCACTGCGGGCGATGGCTTTTTGGGTGTAGGTGTGTTCGTTGACGTAATCGGCAATTTGCCATGGGCTGACGTTGCGGTCTTCGGGGTTGGGTTTGAGGTAGCTGGCGACGATTTCTTGATCGATGGGCGTGCCTGTGATGTCAAGTACGGCACTTTGCGGGCTGTCTAACCCGTACCAATCGAGAACCTGCACCAGATTGGCAGGGCCGCAATTGTTGAACGTTTGCCGAACGGCCGTTAATCCCTCAATCAATACCCGACTAGGCAGCGGAGCGGGGATGGGTGTTGGCGCAGGCGTAAGCGTTGGCACGACAATTGCCGTCGCCTCAATTTCAACTGTGTCTGTCACAGATTCGCTGACAATGGCAACTGGTGTTGGCAGTGGTGCAGTTGGCGTTGGTGGAACATCAGTCGCAAGAAGGGCGGAAACATCAACGGCCGTTTCCCCCATAATTACCTCCGCCGCTGGCAACGCCGTTGCCAACGGCAACACCCGATCATAAACCGCTTCCGCCACCTTGCTGACCGCTGGACTACGCTCGGCCAACGCCACGCGATACCGTCCCGGCACTTTACGGGCAATGGCAGGAATAGCGGCCATTGCCACAGTTGTGACCATTAGCAAAAGGGAGATGGCTAAAATGATGTTTCGTGTTTTTTTATTCATAGATCAAAAAAATAATGAATAATGAATTGGGAATAATGAATAATGAATGACGCGCACGCCATTCACAATTAAAAATTCATTATTCATTATTCATT
>CAYSDT010000399.1:0-3379 GCA_964429835.1 uncultured Ardenticatenaceae bacterium
CTGGTAAGCGTCCCCTTAAATTCCAACTCATCGGGAAATCCTTGCAATCGGGCGGCTTCTCGCGGGGTAACGAACCGATCTTCATATGGATGGACAAATTTATTAAATATGTAGCCCGTGACGGTTAATGATGGTTTGGCTGGGTCAAGACGAATAAGCCGAAGATTTGGGCCACCTTTACGATTTGGGTCTTCTTTTACATAGTATCGAAAGCTGTCATGCCATAATTCTTCTGGCAAATCTTGCATTTTCTGACCAATTTTAAGGGCGTTAATGCGACGTTGAACGTCAACGCCTACTTTTCGCGGCTGATGGTTAAATACCTGATTCATCGCGCCCCCTCAAAATCAAATATCTTGCGAACCCATTCATCCCGTGTTTCTGATTGTGTAAGGGCGATAATGCCGTCAAATAAGTTGAATAGTGGCGACTCTGGCGGCAGGTCAGCTACCGTTTTTGCCGTCGCCTCCTTATCACGAATCCATACAATATCCTGTATTGCCGTCAAATAATCTTCGTGATGGCGAACGGCATGGATGTTGGAAATAATGCCTACCCGATAATGGTATGCAGATGATGGGTTTCCCTCTGCTCCAATTTTTAACACTTGGTAGGTCGCTTTTTTCAAGTCATCAGTTCGATCCATCCCCACGCTTGTTTTGCTATCAGATATGGATTCAAAGCCAGATGCACCGCGCCGACGAGGCCACGCTTTAGGGCGTGGTGATGGTTGTCCACACGCATTTGTCAGCCAAAAAACGCCAGATTGTTGCTTTTGCTCATAGCTTGTGAGTGCAGAACGCCAAAATACAAGATATTTGGGCATAAATGCGGGAGCAGTTTCTAATAGTTTGAGCAAACTTTGATAAGCCCATGCTTCATCATTTACATCTTCTTTGCTGCCAAAGGGGATAAGTTCCCACTCATCCCTGCTTGGAAGCATCAAACTTAATTGTGAGCCATATAATGTTGCATGGTCGGTGGTACGGTGATTAACGGCCGTTTTTCCATCATCTTCCATAAACTGTTGCGAACTAACCGCAAGCGGCAACGTCACCAGCGGGGCTGCCTTAATTTCAGCAAATAGTACCGCGACAGGGTTATGTGTTTGATCTAACAAAACAAGATCGACAGGTTCAACGCCTTTTCTTACCTCAACAGATTTCCCATTTTTGATGAATAATGCTTGCAGGAACGCGGCAAGCAGACGGGATGTTTTTGCGCCAATCACACCTGACTTGGGTTTATTCGCTTTATGGTGAACAAATTGATTGTGGAGAGCGCAACGCGGGCATACGTTGGTGTAGGGATAAATCAGGAGCGGGGAATTATCAGCCGGGCAATAAAGCCAGCCAACATGCCCAACACTGCGATAGTATTCAACTGTTGCCAGAAGGTCGAAACAGGCGGCAAGAGCCATCGGCCTGTCAACATCAACAACCACATCACTGTAAACGATTTCAAGCAGCTTACTGATTACATCCTGTTCAACTTGGCTTATCAGTAAACTTTTCGATTTATCTATGATGCTTTTTATCCAATCATCACTCATAAGGTTATATCCCTGCAACTAATTGCGTTTCACTAATTTTGCTCGCATTATAGCATGGGCTTGTGGCACTGTCGGGAATTGGGTTGGGTGTAAGAAGTCAGGCTTTTGGCAAAAGCCTGACTTCTGATATTGCTTAAACAAGCCACAAGCCTTGTATTATACAGAGAGTGTGGTTAAATTAAAGGATGCACTTTATAGACCGTAAGAACGAACTCTCTTTTCTCAATCAACTATTGAAACAACCCCCTTCCCATGCTGCCCAATTTGTATTGATTTATGGACGGCGGCGCGTGGGCAAAACACGCCTGTTGCGTCACTGGGTCGCCCAAACTGATTTACCTGCCACCTATTGGGTTGCTGAAAAAGAAAACGCCGCCCTGCAACGACGTAAATTTGTTGCTGCATTTGAACAACGGCCGTTACGTCAAACACCACTGCTGGATAGCTGGTCAGAGGTGTGGGATTTGGTTGCCGAGCAATTAGATGGCAAGCAGCACATTCTGGTCATTGATGAATTGCCATACGCCGCCCACGCCGACAGTGCTTTACTGTCAAGTTTACAACACGCTTGGGATCATCATTTTGAAGGAAGTCAACTCATTTTACTGCTATGCGGGTCACAAATGCGGGTGATGGAGACGTTGCAATTTCATCAATCGCCTCTTTTCGGCCGATTTACCGCCCAATGGCTGCTTGACCCTTTCCCTTTTCACAGCCTTGCTGAATTTTTCCCCGATTGGTCAACAGAAGAACGCATCGCACTCTACGCCATCGTCGGCGGCATTCCCGCCTATCTCAACTGGCTTCATCCAGAGCGCACCCTTGTTGAAAATATCCACGAGGTGATTTTTGCACCAGGCAGTCTGTTCACCGCCGAACCCACTTTTTTGCTTTACGATGAAGTAAAAGAACCCCAAACCTATCTCGCCATTCTCAAGGCGATAGGGATGGGAAACCATACGCTCGCTGAAATCAGCAATTACGCGCTGATTGGCAAAACGCACCTCTCCTCTTATCTTGTGCGCCTGCAAGAGTTACGATTAGTTGAGCGGCGCATTCCAGCGACTGTTCCCTCCGCAAAACGGCGCACTTCGCGTCAGGGGCGTTATCATTTCAGCGATCCATATTTTCATTTTTATTTTCGCTTCCTTGCCCCATTCAATACTGTTTTGCCCGATGATATTGAGCCTGTATTAGAGAAAGTACGTTTAGAACTACGGGCATTTGTTGGGCAAACGGCGTTTGAAAAACTGAGCCAGCAATGGGTACGGGAACAGCGAAAGGCGGATAAATTACCGTTTCGACCGATGATCATCGGCAGCCATTGGAGCCGCAAGGTGCAGATTGATGTGGTCGGTGTCAATTGGGAAAGCCGCGATATTTTGTTGGGCGAATGTAAATGGGGCGGCAATTCAATTGGGCGCAGTGTGTTACGCGAGCTTGTGGAGCAGAAAACGGTCAAACTGTTGGCTGAATTACCGCACACGCCACTGGATTGGACGGTGCATTACATCTTCTTTGCACGATCTGGGTTTTCGCCATCAGCGCAACAGTACGCCAACGAACAAAACATGATCTTGGTTGATCTTCCAGCACTTGAAGCGGGGCTGAAACCATCACCCTGAGAAGAAGTTAGACGTTTGCCAAGGAATGGGGATTAATTTAATCTCCAAACTTTGGATTGACTGCGTTGTTCTTTTCCAAGAACTTGCCCAATGCTGGGTTGACTAACTACTAATTTTTTACAAATTAGTAGTTAGGTGAAGGTGATGGGAATAAACGGCCGTTTACCCCCCATCCCCCTCTTCAATCACCTCTTCCACAGGC
>CAYSDT010000400.1:0-2167 GCA_964429835.1 uncultured Ardenticatenaceae bacterium
TTGATAAAACAGCTTGCAATCGGCCGAGCCGACTTTGCCGTTGGTGACGGGATGCACTTTTTCATACGCCTCGCCGATGCGGGGGAAATCATCCTCGTCCAAATCAATATCTTCGAATGTTTTCCAAATACGACGGCCGTTTTCCATGATCGGCGCACCCATCTTCACCATTTTGGCGTTCGGCAAACTGTACTCAGCCATGTGGAAGGAGGTGTTATTGCCATAGCCGACACCCATCAGCAACACATGGCCGCCCAATTTGTACACAGCCCCCAACGGGGAGTTGTGGTCAACGGCCGATTCGAGAGGATGAACGGCCGTTATTTCTTCAGCCCGCGCCCCCCACGCCGCAAACGATGTTTGCGGATGCGTACTGCGAAGCACGTTCGGCCACGAGCGGAATGTCTCGGCAATGCGCCCCATCGAGCGGGTGGGGGTGATGGCGGGGTCAAAGGCGGGCATCGTGTCGCGCACTTCTTGGTGCCACGCTTTGGGAATGGGCGGATGTTGCCATTCGACGGGGTCGGAGTATTCGCCACTGTGGGCGGGCATGATTAGCGTGCCTGATGGGGTCAGCACATCTTGCAACGCCTGTATAACAGCGATGGGGCCGCCGTTTGTCCAGCCCAATTTGCTCATGGCGGCGTGGACGACCAGTACCATCCCTTCTTTCACGCCCAATTGGCGTAAATCATGGGCGATGGTGGCACGGGTGCGCGGGGATGGTGTGTTTTCGATTGCGGTTTTTTCGTTCATACTAATTTCAACAGGAAAATAACAAGGAATAGGACAGCGATGCCGATGACAAATATACGGCGGGCAAGTTTAGCTCGCTCGGCGGTGCGGGCTTCTTCGGAAGTGAGCCATGAGTGTAAACGGCCGTTTCCATCACACTCAATACAGACCAATTTAGGCGAAAAATACTGCCCATCGTGACCGCAAGGTAACGTCGCCCCATCACCCATCGCCCCCGCAAACCGTTGCCCGCACAAGCCGCAATGCGGATCGGCGACCATTTTTTCACCATGACAGGCGGGGCAGAGTTGGATGCGCGGCATTGCTTTTTTCATGGCGGATAGTATAGCACACTTGGGGGCGGTGATGGATTGACCCTCACAAAATCATCTATATAATGCCTGTTTTGTGGAATTACATCATGCACCATAAGTATAAACCTAAGCGCAGACCTGACAGGTTTTTATCAGGTACTCTCGACTAAAATTATGTCGTTTTGAAACCTGTCAGGTCTTACGTTTACGGTAATATATCATGCACATCTCCCCTCGCTTACGCGCCATTTTGCAAGCATTACTCGTCACCTTCCTTTGGTCTACCTCTTGGATTTTCATAAAACGCACGCTCGATGAAGTGCCAGCCCTAACCTTCGCTGGTCTGCGCTACACAATCGCCTTTCTAATTTTACTTCCTGCATTATGGCTGCGTCGACCTGAAATTCGTGCGCTGTCGGCAAAAGAGTGGAAACTTTTAATACTGTTGGGCATTGTGTTTTATCCGTTGACACAAGGCGGGCAATTTTTGGCACTGTCCTATCTGGATGCCATTTCTCTCAGCCTGCTATTCAACTTTATCCCGCTGCTGGTCGCTATGTTCAGCATCATTGCTTTGGGAGAAATTCCCTCCCGCTTGCAATGGATCGGAATCGCCATTTTCTTGTTCGGCGTGATGCTCTACTTTTTCCCCATCTCATTTACCAATGGGCGGGGGACTGGATTACTATTTGCGGCAATCAATGTTGTCGGCGCGGCAACGGCATCCGTTCTTGGCCGCAAAATCAATCGTGAAGGGACGATTTCGCCATTGATTGTCACTGGTGTCAGCATGGGAATTGGGTCGTTTTTACTATTGGGGACGGGGGTTGCCGTTCAAGGGCTTCCACCAATCAGCCTGTCTGCATGGGCTGTTATCGGCTGGTTGGCGGTCGTCAATACGGCGTTCGCTTTCATCTTATGGAACAGCAGTCTTCAGATATTGTCGGCGGTGGAGTCGAGCATCATCAATAATATGATGCTCGTGCAAATTGCGGTGCTGGCGTGGCTGTTCTTGGGCGAACAGCCGACAGCACGGGGGCTGGTGGGGTTGGCTGTTGCGGTTGTGGGGGTGTTGTTGGTGAATTTGAAGGGGAGGTGATGGGGTAAACGGCCGTTTA
>CAYSDT010000400.1:2267-3361 GCA_964429835.1 uncultured Ardenticatenaceae bacterium
GTTGCTTTTGCAGTACGGACAGCAACAATAAGCCAAACCACGCCAAACACGGCCAACGCTATCAGGCCAACCCATAGGAAAAATGCGCTGCCCATCGCCCCAAACATGACCCCCGTAGCAACGACAAACGATCCCAGCGGAAAGGCGAACGCCCACCAGCTCATCGCGTAAGGGATGGCGACTTTTTTGTGATGACCAGCGGTCAACGTGACGACGAAAAGAAGCCAAAAGAAGGCAAAACCCCAAAGGGAAACGGCCGTTATCTTCGACAACACGCCCAGCACCGCCCCCACCTCAGCAGGTGCGTCAAAAAACAGCATCGTGGGCTTAACCATTTTAACCATGATAACCGACAAAATCGCCGTCGGGGCCACACCAATCCAAGCGGTGGGGGCAAGATGGGCGGGCAGCAAATCGTGGAAAATGTAGCGGGTAAAGACCGCGCCCATCACAAAAAGGAAAAGGAAACTGCCCACACCCAAAAAGATGAGGCTGATAATGAAATTTGTGTCCCCCATCGCTGTGCCAGCGTATTCAACAGCCAAACTCATGCCCAACAGCGGCACAATCAACGCCGACACAGGTGGGATGAGCCAGCCCAGATTGGCTGATTTCCATTGGGCGTACCCTTCGAGAAAATGAATTCGCAAGATAATGAAGGCAAAGATGGTAATTCCAACCGTGCCAGCAATCCATAACCCTTGCAAAATGGGCAAAATTGTCTCATGTGAGAGAAATAGCGGCCCCGCCTTCTCCAGCGCAATACCCCAGATAATCAGGGATATGGGCATTGTCGGATAAAATGCGGAGGTGACAGGGTGATGCAACTCTTGTTTGGCATCGTCAAAATAGAGCAGCCAGCGCAATGTCCACGGGACGAGAAAGACGACCATCATCAGCAGTGACAGGGCGAGAAAGAAAAGTTGGAGCGCGTCAGCCATCGGGACGTACTTACGAAAAACGAAAATGGCGATGACCATAACGGCCGTTCCCATCACAGAGGCAAACCAGCCGGGCGCAAATGTACGGATAATGTTTATTTTTTCGGGGGATGTTGTTGTTTCACTCATACGGCTCCTTGTATCTTCTCAATA
>CAYSDT010000401.1:0-3361 GCA_964429835.1 uncultured Ardenticatenaceae bacterium
AGCTCCTCATTCATCGCCGCGATGGAGCGATTGGGCGGTTCGGTCATCCCGATTACGCAGGGCGTGCAGTTCAGTTCGGTCAGCAAAGGCGAGACGCTGGCGGACACGATCCGCACGTTGGAGCAGTACGCCGATGCCATCGTTTTGCGCCATCCGCAAATCGGGGCGGCCAATCTGGCGGGCGATTATGCCAGCATACCCATCATCAACGCCGGCGATGGGGCGGGTGAACATCCCACGCAGGCGTTGCTCGACCTGTTCACCATCCGCGAAGAGCTTGGCACGCTGGACGGGTTGAAGGTGGCGATGGTGGGTGATTTGAAAAACGGCCGTACTGTCCATTCACTCACCAAATTGTTATTGCAATTCAACGTCAGCCTCCGCTTTGTCTCGCCTGAGATTTTGCGCTTGCCACTGAAAATTATGAACAAAGTGATTGATCAAGGCGGAGATGTGCGTGAAACGCACGACGTGGCTGACGTGATTGAAAACGCAGATGTGCTGTATGTCACCCGTGTGCAAAAAGAGCGTTTCAGCGATTTGGCGCAGTACGAGGAGGTGAAAGACCATTACGAAATCACCCCCGAACTGATGGAACGCGCCAAAGAGAAAATGATCATCATGCACCCGCTGCCCCGCGTTGGCGAAATCCATTACGCCGTAGACAGCGACCCCCGTGCGGCGTATTTTCGCCAAGTCAAAAACGGAATGTATATTCGGATGGCACTGTTAGCGGCCGTTTTAGGAAGTGCATAATTAATTGTCAATGGTCAACTTTCAATTGTCAATGGTCAATGAGGGCGTTGCTTACGAGCGGCCTCCGTTGGCAATTGACAATTGACCATTAACAATTGACAATTTCTTTATGGATACATTAGATTTTATCACCCAACACCGCTCCATCCGCCGATACAAGGCTGACCCTGTGCCAGAGGATGTGCTGAGCGAGATATTGGAGGCGGGAATTCGCGCCTCATCATCAGGAAATATGCAGAGTTATTCGATTATCGTGACCCGCGATGCAGCGTTACGGCAGCGGCTGCTAGAGCCGCACATGCAGCAACGGATGGTGACAGAAGCTCCCATCCTGCTCACCTTCTGCGCCGATTTCAATCGGATGCGGCGATGGCTTGCGCTTAATGACGCGCCCGATGGTTTCGATAATTATATGAGTTTCATGGTGGCCGCAATTGACGCGACGCTGGTGTCGCAAAATGTGGCATTGGCAGCCGAAGCGCACGGGCTGGGCATCTGCTATTTGGGTAGTACGCTGGCAAACGCGGATCAAATTGGGGAGATTTTGGAGTTGCCCGTAGGTGTTTTCCCCGTCGTCGGTTTTTCATTGGGCTACGCCGACGAGTCGCCCGCCCTGCGCGACCGTCTGCCACTGGACGGCCTCATCCACCAAGAAACATATCAGCCGTACAGTGATGAGCGCATCGGTGAGATTTACCATGAGCGTGAAACGGCGGGCTGGAAACGGTACATGAGTGTGCCGCGCTTACGCAACTTGATTGAGGAATCTGGGGTGCAGAATTTGGCGCAGGTGTACAGTAATGTGAAGTACAGCCGCGAATCACATCAACAGTTTTCGCAGTCGGTGTTGGCGTATTTGGAAAAGCAGGGGTTTATGGAGAATAAATAGTGCCCACTGAAAAAAGTTCAACTTTTGCCTATCGTGGTGCAAATCCTGCCGAGACGGAAAGTTGAACTTTTTGGTTTCGACACCTTTTTTCAGTAGAGTCATCATAAAAGCTGATAAAAATCCCCACCATTCCCGTTTCGCGTTATAATCTCCGCCGATAATGGGACGTATATCGAAAACTATTTAATCCATCGTTCCAAAGGAGATTAAACATGCAAAAAACGAAGGTTTTCTTCCTGATGATTCTCGGTGCAATTAGCTTGCTGGCATTAAGCAGTTGCCAAAACCCCAATACCCCTTACTCAGAGGAGTTTGACGCGCCCAGCAATTGGCGCACGGGCAGCACGGGCGACGCGACGGGCGAAGTGGTCGGCGGCGTGTACGATTTCACCGTCCACAGCAACGATAACATCGTCTGGAGTACATCGGGCGAAGGGGACGCGCCCGACGGCATGTATGTGGTGGAATCTCGCCAAATTTCTGGCCCATTAGACAACGGCTACGGCATGATGTTTCGCGTCAACGACGAAACTGACGATTTCTACTTACTGCAAATCAGCGGCGATGGTTACATCTGGATTGGCCGCTATCACGCGGGCGGTGAAGAGGAAATTGTGCCGATGGTGGGCGATGGATGGTTTGAATCAACGGCCGTTAAACAAGGATTAGACCAACTCAACACCCTTCGCGTCCGCGTCGAAGGGGCAAATATGATTTTCTACGTCAACGACCAAGAAGTTGGCCGTGTGACAGACGACACCTTCCCCAGTGGCGAAGTCGGCTTGCTGATGCAAACATTCAGCGAAGGCGGCGTGCGGGTGCAATTCGACAATTTCATCGTCACCCCGATTGACGCGATTGCGCCAGAACGATATTAAATTGTCAATGATCAATTGTTAATTGTCAATTGTCAACGGGGCTTATATGTGACAATTACCCGTTGACAATTGATCATTGACCATTAACAATTGACAATTTTTTTTAATACGGAGTATTGACCATGCCTACCATAGATGAGTTACTCGATTTTGCACTGGATGCTGTTTGGCAGGCGGGGCGGCTGACGTTGGGCTATTTCCAAACGGCCGTTTCCATCGAAACAAAAGAGACAAAATCAGACAATACCCCCGTCACCATCGCCGACAAGGAGGCGGAGGCACTGTTGCGCCGCCTGATCAGCGCACGCTACCCGACGCACGGCATTATGGGCGAGGAGCATGGGCAAAAATCGACCAATCCATCCGCCCGTTACCAATGGGCGATTGATCCGATTGACGGCACGAAGTCGTTTGTGGCTGGCGTGCCAACGTATTCGACCTTGTTGGCCTTGATGGATGGAGACAGCGCAATTCTGGGCATCATCCATCTGCCCGCGCTTAACGACACGATTTACGCCACACGCGGCGGGGGCTGTTATTGGAACGGCCGTCGCGCCCGCGTTTCGGACACCGCCAAGCTAAAAGATGCCGTCTTGCTTTCCAGTAGCATCAATTACGGCCGTTTTCCTCTTCGCAAACAAGTGGCGTGGAAACAACTCATCAACGCCACCTACATTCAGCGCACATGGGGGGACGCATACGGCTACGCCCTCGTCGCCACTGGCCGCGCCGACATCATGCTCGACCCCGAAATGGACTTCTGGGACATCGCCCCGCTGCAAGTGATTATGGAAGAAGCGGGCGGCACGCTTACCGACTGGAACGGCCAGCCGACCAT
>CAYSDT010000402.1:0-3358 GCA_964429835.1 uncultured Ardenticatenaceae bacterium
TTGGCTGTTGGCTGTTGATTTGGGGAAACAAGTAGATCGTAATCGTTCGTCGTGATCGTGATCGAAAAAACGATCACGATCACGAGTTACGATTACGATTACGATGGAGAAAACGGCCGTTTACACCTCCCCCTCCTCTTTTCTACCCCCGCAAAGCGTTAATTTGATCCCGCAGTTTAACGGCCGCCTTCCGTGCAGCGTTCGCAAAATCAATCCCCGTCGAGGCGTATAAAATGCCACGACTGGAGCTAATGACGGGGCCGCATTGCGCGTCAGGGCCGTGTTTAACGGCCGTTTCCAAATTCCCACCCTGCGCCCCAATGCCCGGAATCAAAAAGTTCGCTTGCGGAGCCATTTCACGGGCGATGGCAAGCTCTTCGGGGTAAGTTGCGCCGACAACGTACCCTTTATGCCCAGCGGTTTGCCACTGTTGCGATTTTTGGATAACAACGGCCGTTAATCCCTCACGCTTCCTGAAATCACCCTGAAAATCGACCGCGCTTTTATTGGAAGTACGCGCCAAAATGTACACGCCCTTGTCTGGACGTTCGCCGATCATTGGCAAAATGGCCTCCGAACCCACATACGGGTTCACGGTGATGGCATCCACTTTCCACTCATCAAACAAACCCATCGCCCACACCGCTTGCGAATGTCCAATATCGCCCGTTTTGCAATCTAAAATCACAGGAATATCATTGGGAATATACGCAATCGTCTGCTCAAGGGCGATGACACCAGCCGACCCCCATTGCAGGTAAAACCCCAAATTAGGCTTGTAGGCGCAAGCTATATCGGCCGTTGCGTCAATAATCGCCTTATTAAATGTCAACACATCAGTTTGCAACCGGGATTTATCGGGGTCAAGCCCGACACACAGCCATGAGTTGTTGCGCGTTTGCGCCTGTTGTAATTTTTCTAAATAATCCATCATTCCCTCACCAACTGCCCCGTTCCACGCTCTGCGTGGAATGAAGATCAAGACGCTCTGCGTCCTTTTAATATGATCAAAAAAGGGCGATGTGAGTATCTCACATCGCCCTTTTGTTTCAATTACTCAGTAGCGAGTAATTCAACTTCAAATATAAGCGTCGCTCCGGGCGGGATAGATCCCGGTGCGCCTTGATCACCGTAAGCCAAATCAGACGGAATGACTAATTGACGTTTACCGCCAACCTTCATGCCTGCCACGCCTTCATCCCAACCAGCGATAACATTGCCAGCACCTAAATCAAAGTCAAATGGCACACCGCGCTCTACGGAACTGTCAAAAACAGTGCCATCTTCAAGCCAACCCGTGTAATGCACAGATACATGCTGTCCTGATTCGGCTTCTGCACCGTCACCTTCAATGATGTCGTAATACATCAAACCGCTATCGGTGGCGGTAAGATCGCCTTCGTCAACTTCGGCTATTTCGGGCGTTTCCAAAATCTCAAGCAGTTCCATTTCCACGATCAAAATCGTACCAGGAGGGATGGCGGGGCCTGCACCCTCTTCACCAAATGCCAATTCTGGGGGAATGACGATTTGACGCTGACCGCCGACTTTCATGCCAACTGTTCCTTCGTCCCATCCTTCAAACAGTTCGCCAGAACCGATAGCAAAATTCATCGGGCCGCCAGAATCGGCAGAACGGCCGACAATCACGCCATCATCGCGCCAGATGGAGAAATCCATCACCACACGATCACCATTGACGGCCGCATCGCCATCACCTTCAACGATTTCATATATTTGCAAACCGCTGTCGGATACATCAAAATCAGAGTCGCTGACTTCCATCGGCGGCTCTGGGCGTTCGATGGAAATAAGTTCTAATTCAGATTCAACGGCAGAATTAGGGGCGATGGAGCCGGGCAGCCCTTGTTCACCAAACGCCATATCGGGGGGCATAAGCAACATCACTTTGCCGCCTTCCTGCATGTCCATCAACGCTTCTTCCCAGCCAGGAAGTAACTGACCAATGCCAAGCGGCATGTCAATCGGTTGTGCGCGGTCGTAGGAGCTGTCGAATGGCTCTTCGCCGGGGGTGGCTAAGGTGTAATGGACGGTAACAATGTCGCCCATTTGCGGGGTCATGCCCGACCCTTTGGTGATAACTTCCACTTCCAATTCGGTGGGAACGTCAACAGCGGGCGCGTGGGCGGGGGCTTCATCTTCAACGGCCGTTTCTTCGTGCGCCGCTTCTGCTCCATCATCATGTACATCCACGTCAACAACGGGTTCTTCTTCAACAACGACACCATCTGGTACAGGGGCGGGGCCGCAAGCAGCCAACAACAGTAATGTTGTCAACGCCATCATCATGTAAACTTTTAGATATTTCTTCACTCTCTAACTCCTTTTTCATCAATTACGTTATCAAAATTTCGGTCAGACCTGACAGGTTTTCTAAAAACAGTCGTATAAAACGGACTATGTTAGTGAAATCTGTTAGGTCTGACCAATACACACAAGCGGGGATTGTATCAAAACACGGGCGATACAAAAAGGTCTATAAAGTCTTTTCATATTCTTTAGACCTGACAGGTTTTACTTAATACCTCTTGTTTCAAACAAGTATCATAAAAAACCTGTCAGGTCTGGCGTAAATAGCACTGCTCGCTCCATGAACCGACATATAAACGGCCGTTTCCCATCCCCGCATGTGCCATCGCCAATAAATTGACGCACGAGCTCACACCAGAACCGCAGTAAATAATCGCTTCTTCGACGGGGGTGTCGCCCAGCACTGCTTCAAATTGGGCTTTGATTTGGGTTTTGGGGAGATAACGGCCGTTTTCATCCCAATTCCGCTCGTAAAAATAGTTCGCCGCCCCTGAAATATGCCCAGCGATGGGGTCAAGCGGTTCGATTTCGCCGCGATACCGCTCTGCTTTCCGCGAATCAATGAGCAACGGCGCGTTCGGTATTTCATCATGCAGCACCAGCCATTCGCGGTGTGGGCCGCCGTCACGGCAATTATTATACAGCGTGGGCGATGGGGACTCGATGCCCGTCATCGTTGGTAATCCCGCTTCTTTCCATGCTTGCCAGCCGCCGTCTAAAACAGAAACGGCCGTGTGTCCCATGTAGCGCAACATCCACCACAGCCGCGACGCAATCATGCCGTTGGCATCATCATACACCACCACCTGCGTCTCCTTGCAGATACCCATGTAATCAAATGTTGCCATCAACGCATCTGGCGATGGCAACGGATGACGGCCGTGATCGGTTAATGGCGGCCCGCTTAAATCATCATCCAGCGAGGCGTAAATCGCGCCCGGTATGTGGGCGCGGGCGTAAGCGCGGGAGCCATAGGTGACATTTGCCAAGCTGAATCGGCAATCGACAATTACAAGGTTATCCTTGT
>CAYSDT010000403.1:0-3350 GCA_964429835.1 uncultured Ardenticatenaceae bacterium
GTCATTTTCAAGAGTATTCGAGAATAATGACGCAAAAACTAACCTTTTGTGAGCGTTTGCTCATCCACAACTCCGCAAAAGATTATAACTTTAGCCTATAGGCTTGTCAATTTTGCCGAGTGGGGGTAGGAGAGCGGAAGGGAACGGCCGTTTTTATTCTCTAATCCATTCAACGCTTTCTCCAAATGGTCGAGCAGAATATCGGGCGAGATGGGTTTGGTGAGATATTTATCCGCGCCAGCCGACAGGCCGCGACGGATGCTGAGTGCGTCGGTTTTGGCACTAAGCAGGAGGATGGGAACAACGGCCGTTTTTTCATCAGCCCGTATTTTTTCACAAACCTCAATCCCGCTCATACCGGGCATCATCACATCAAGAAGCACCAGATCAACGGCCGTTTCTTCCAATCGATCCAACGCCTCAAACCCATTCGTCGCCTCGACGACATTAAAACCCGCACGCACCAAAATGAGGCGCAACAGCGTCCGTGCCGTTGGCTCATCATCGACGATTAGAATGAATTGCCCGTCTGGGCGTGCTGGTTTATTGTTCATTAGTATCTTCTCAAAATATCGGGGGAGACCTGACAGGTTTCCTTGCGACACTCGTGTAAAACAAAAGGTCTTGGTAAAACCTGTCAGGTCTTTACCCCTAATTATTGAGATGTTACGTTCATTATCATACCTTGGTACTATTGTAGTCTAATCTAGGGGCAGGGGCGATGTTTTTGTGTGAACATTCTGCTATATCTAGCTCTCCCCTCTAGCTCTCGCTATAATGCCGCGTTATGCGACTAAAACAAATTTTACTTCTCAGCTTACTGCTGGCGACGATACTGGTTCAGAGTGGAAAACGGCCGTTACCCACCAAAGCACAAGGGCAAACCGATCTCGTTCTCGCCTTTTACTACGCTTGGTTCAGCCCCGACTCCTTCGGCGCAGGCAAAACCCCCTTCTTCCCACCCGCCCCCTACTACTCCACCGACGCTGGCACAATTGGACGGCACGTCAGCGAAGCACAATCGGCAGGTATTAACGGCTTTGTCCAAAGCTGGTACGGCCCCGAAACGGTGAATAATCAGACAGAAACGAACTTTCAAACCTTGCTGAACATTGCGGCTGGCAGCGGCTTCAAAGCGGCCGTTGATTTTGAAACCGCCAGCCCCTTTTTCGCCTCCAACGACGACCGCATCAACGCCCTGCGAACACTCATCGCCACCCACGCCAATCACCCCGCCTATTTACGGGTTGATGGCAAACCTGTCATCTTTTTTTGGGCGAACTGGATTATCACGCCCGCTGAATGGGTGGTTATTCGTGCGGCCGTTGACCCTGACCACAACACAATATGGATTGCCGAAGGGCTGGACACCAGCTACCTGCAAACATTCGACGGGTTGCACCTGTACAACATCGCTTGGTCGCCCAACCCGGCGGCGACGGCGGCGACATGGGCGAGCAACACCCGCGCCGCGTCGGCCGCTTATGGCGGCTATAAATACTGGGTCGCCACCGCCATGCCCGGCTGGGATGATACCCTGTTGGGGCGCGGCAGTGATGGATTCAGTCGCAGCCGCGCTGATGGCGACTTTTACCGCTCCAGCTTTGGCGGCGCGGCGGCCAGTGCGCCCGACATGCTCATCATCACTTCGTACAACGAGTGGCCGGAAGGGACGAATATCGAGCCGAGCGTAGAGTTTGGTAACACTTATTTGCAGTTGACGGCCGAATTAAGCAGTTTATACCGCGCAGGAGGAATGCCTGTGCCGCCGCCGCCAACACCCGGCCCAACGGCCGTTCCTCCAACAGCCGGCCCCAGTCCCACGCCCGGCCCGCCCACAGCCACGCCAACACCCGTCGCCCTGCCGACTGCCAACGCAAACGGCGCAATCGTCTACAACGTCGCCGCTGGCGACACGATGATCGTCATCGCCCACCGCTTCAAGAAAGATGTGTACCATCTGTACGACCTGAACAGCATCAACTACCACACGATTTTGTCGATTGGACAACCAATCATTTTAGGATACGAACGCTTGCCCGATGGCTCTGCGCCTGTGAAGGAGTCGCCATACGCACGGGTGATGGAAGACGGCCGTATTGTTCATATTGTCCAGCCCGGCGACACGCTGGCGGCGATTGCCATCGCTTACGACCTGACGTATGATGAATTTTATGCGATTAGCGAGTTGAACAGCGGCTCGTTATTGCAAATCGGGCAGGAAGTGACGGTTGGCGCACAGCCGCAACCCGCCGAAAGCGGCGGCTCAACCGACGCGCCCGTCGAATTAGCCACGCCGTTGCCAACCATGCCGCCATTATCAACCAAGCCGCCCACGCCAAAACCAACCATCACCCCCCAGCCAACGCAAACCGTGTCGCGCCCCGTTGCCGTCCCCACGCTGCCAATGCCAACGCTCAGCCCCACGCCGCCACCTGATTTAATCGACGATGGTAGCGGCAACATTGGCTTGCTTTCTCTCATTGCAGGGGGGATTGGACTGTTGGCGTTTGGTCTGTTTTTGTTGCGACGGCGGTAGGGGAAAAGAAACAGTCAACAATTAACAGCCAACTGTAAACTAAAAACGGGAGTCGTCTAATGCAGACGGCTCCCGTTTTTCGTTGATTGTTTTCTGTTGACTGTTGACTGTTTCTTTTATAATTTCCTTCCGCCGAGCAGTCGCCGCAATCCGCAGCACCGCCTCATCCGAGCGCACATCCTGCAAAATCGGCAATGATTGTGCCGGTGTCAGATAATCCAAAAACTGCCCCATCGCATAATAATTCTCTTGTGCCAACAGATGCACCGCCACCGCCCGCACTTTCTTTGGCGGAAAAGCGCGAATAAGCTCCTCTGCTCGACTTGGCTCCATATGTGTCGCCACATCAGCCAAAAACGGGATGGAAAAATGGTTTGAAATTTTCAACGCTTTCTTGGGGGAAAGATGGTAACTCAACTGCGCCGTTGCCGCCGCGCCCAGAAAATTGCTTGCAATTTTAGCATTCACGCGGTCAGGGATGAGATGGGTTGCCCGCGCCAAGCCGCTCCACAGCGGCGAATTCTGCATCTGCATTGCGCCATCCACGCTGGCGTACAAAAACTGCAATTCCCCCGCCGCCAACGGCGACAAAAACGCCAAATCATCTTCGGCAACATCCAACAAAGCGGCTAATCGTTTGAGTTCAGACATGATACGCTCCAGCTAAAATCAAGTGCGACGCACCTTGAAGGTGCGTCGCACTTGATTTTAGCGGTGCTTGGCGGCAAAATGTTCCATCAACGTGCGATGGATGAACATGTACCCATTACCAACCCGCCGCAACAACAACCGCTCCACCATTGCATCTAAA